>DAOVUO010000012.1 GCA_030632545.1 Bacteroidales bacterium | reverse complement strand
TTTCAACCTTAGTAAAAAATAAAGTGTAGAAAATAACCAAGCTTATTAACATTAATTTCTAAATTCAATCTAAACCTAGGAGTATTTTAGTCAAATCACAAATCCGATGCATTTTCATTTTTTTTCATTCTTGTGCCCTGAGCTCAGATTTTTTTTCTTAAAATGAATCAGTTTATAATTGTTTATTTACAAAATTCCAATTTACATAGTCCCAAAATAGATTAATAAAATTTGGACGAGCATTTCTATGGTCAATATAGTAAGCATGTTCCCACACATCAATAGTTAATAATGCTGATTTATTTTCTAAAAATGGACTTCCTGCATTGCTAAATTTCATAATTTCAATTTTCCCTTGCTCATTAAGAGCTAAGTAAGCCCATCCAGCACCAAATAATTTGGCAGCTGCTGTAGAAAATTCAGATTTAAAATTCTCAAATGAGCCAAAATCACGCTCAATTAATTTTGCTATTTCGCCATCTGGCTCGCCTCCACCATTAGGTTTCATGCAATTCCAGAAAAATGAATGGTTAAAGTGCTGAGAGCCATTATTAAAAACAGTCATATTGCCTTCTTTATGAGCAAGTTTAACGGCATCTTCTAAACTAAGTCCAGAATAGTTATTGTCTTTAACTGCTGCATTAAGATTGTTTACATAAGCAGCATGGTGTTTCCCATGATGATAATCAAAGCCTTCTGCAGAAATAAAACCTTTAAAATCTTTTTTTTCAAAAGGGAGTTCAGGTAATTTAAAAGTCATAATTTAAAATTTTAGAGTTTAACAATCGAATTTCAAACAAATATAAATAAAATATAATAATACTCAAAAAAGAATTAATCTTATTTTAGATTTTCTACAAATAAGCATGATTTTGCATATTACAATTAAGGCTAAATAAAAATTCTATCCCCAAAAAAAGTATATAAAAATTCACCCTATAATTGGAATATGGAAATAAATAGCTGATATTAAAACAGATATTAAAATAGAAATAAATAAGGACTTGAAACTAAAGAGATAGTGAAATGAAATTAACACAAAAAGAGCAGAAAATTTTGTATAATTAAATAAAAAACACCAATTTTGCACACCGTTTCAGATTACATAGTATAGTAAGATCTATGAACATAAAATTATAAAAATAATGTCAAGAGTTTGTCAGATAACCGGAAAAAAAGTAATGGTTGGGAACAATGTTTCTCACTCAAAAAGAAGAACAAAAAGAAAATTTTATCCAAATTTATTTAAAAAGAAATTTTATTTAGTGGAAGAGGATAGATGGATTGTATTAAAAGTGTCGGCAGCAGGAATTCGCATAATTAACAAAAAGGGATTAGCGAGTGCTCTTAAAGAGGCTAAGATACAAGGACATATAGATAAATATTAAAACAATTGAACAATGGCAAAAAAAGGTAAAGGTAACAGAGTTCAGGTTATATTAGAATGTACTGAACACAAGGAATCAGGAATGCCGGGGACATCAAGATATATTACCACAAAAAATAAAAAAAACACCCCAGGTAGAATGGAATTGAAAAAATACAATTCAATTTTGAAAAAAATAACCCTACACAGAGAAATTAAGTAAGATTAAGTAGTTATGGCAAAGAAAGTAGTTGCAACATTACAGAAAAAAGATACCAAAAATTACTCTAAAGTAGTAAAAATGGTACGTTCACCTAAAACAGGTGCTTATATATTTAAAGAAGACATTGTTACGAACGATAAGGTTAAAGCGTTTTTCGCAAAGAAAGACTAAAACCTTATCCTAATAGAATATACAAAAAAGCTTTCCTAAATAATTAAGAAAGCTTTTTTTGTTATGGCTTATTGATATGGCTTATTGATGAGTCGGAATATACTTAACTATTACAAAGATTCCCCGATATTAGAGTCAGGCTGGTGCATTTATATAATTATTTGCCGAATAGCCGGGCGTAAACAATAACAAGAAATTTGTCAAAATTTTTTATGCATTTACGAACCCAAGTTTGATAAAGTTTAGTAGGCTGTGCCCCAAACAATGCGACTCTATGTATATTAAAGACTTAAGTTAATTTAAAGTTCTGATAACATATTATTTTATATCTTTCGTGATTAAAAACACCAAAATGGCAATATTTAACAATCTATTCTCTAAGGAGAAAGAAGAGAATCTTGAAAAAGGTTTAGAAAAAACAAAAGAAAACGTATTCAAGAAAATAAGTAGGGCAGTAGCCGGAAAATCTAAAGTAGATGATGAAGTACTTGATAATCTTGAAGAAGTATTGATTAGTGCTGATGTAGGTGTAGATACCACACTACGTATAATTGAGCGTATTGAAAAGCGTGTAGCCACAGATAAGTATTTTGGTGTGAGTGAATTAAATAATATTCTGAAGGAAGAAATAGCTACTCTGCTTTCCGAAAATCAAACAGAAAGTAACTATGAATACTCAACTTCAAGTGGCGATCCTTATGTCATTATGGTAGTAGGAGTTAATGGTGTTGGAAAAACAACAACCATAGGTAAGTTAGCTTATAAATTTAAGCTTGCAGGAAAACAAGTAGTACTAGGTGCTGCTGACACTTTTAGAGCTGCTGCTGTAGATCAGTTAGTTATATGGTCGGAGAGGGTAGGAGTTCCTATAGTAAAGCAAGGAATGGGTTCTGATCCTGCATCTGTAGCATTTGATACATTAAAATCGGCTAAAGCTCAAAATGCTGATATCGCAATTATTGATACTGCTGGACGTTTGCATAACAAAATTAATCTTATGAATGAGCTCACAAAGATTAAAAAAGTGATGCAAAAAATTATTCCAGGTGCGCCACACGAAATATTACTTGTACTTGATGGCTCAACAGGACAAAACGCTTTTGAACAAGCAAAGCAATTTAGCATAGCTACCGAGGTTAGTTCTTTGGCTATTACTAAACTTGATGGAACTGCAAAAGGCGGTGTTGTTATTGGTATTTCT
The DNA here is from genome assembly GCA_030632545.1 of Bacteroidales bacterium. GTDB lineage: Bacteria > Bacteroidota > Bacteroidia > Bacteroidales > DYOH01 > DYOH01. The sequence continues at coordinate 12,930 of DAOVUO010000012.1, read as the reverse complement.
GATCAGTTTAAAATTCCTGTAAAATATATCGGAATTGGTGAAAAAATGGAAGATTTACAGTTATTTGATAAAGAAAAGTTTGTACATTCATTATTTAAATAGAATCTCATTATCCTTTATAACGACATGAAAATCAATAAATCAAATAAAGTTAATATAATCACATTAGGCTGTTCAAAAAATGTAGTTGATAGTGAAATGCTTATGAAGCAATTAGACGCTAATAAAGTTCAAATTGTTCATAACAAAGACAATAGCGATGCCCGAATAGTGATTATAAATACTTGTGGATTTATTGCTGATGCAAAAGAGGAATCTGTTAATACAATTTTGGCACATATTAGAGCAAAACAAGAAGGTAAAATAGACAAGTTATATGTAATGGGGTGTCTTTCGGAACGATACAAAGCGGAACTTCCTTCTGAAATTCCGGAAGTAGACCAGTATTTTGGCGTTTATGATCAGGAGGAAATTATTAAAAGCCTTGAATTAGATTATAAACATAATTTAATTGGTGAACAGTTAATTAGTACGCCATCGCATTATGCCTACTTAAAGATATCCGAGGGTTGTGATAGAACCTGTTCTTTTTGTGCAATACCTTTATTTAAAGGCAAGCATAAATCTGTTGAAAAGGAAATTTTAATAAAAAATGCTAAGCAGTTGGTAAATTCTGGTGTAAAAGAAATTATGCTTATAGCTCAAGATTTAACTTATTATGGGCTAGACTTATATAAAAAAAATGCTTTATATGACTTATTAGCAGAGCTTTCGGATATTGAAGGTCTTAATTGGTTAAGATTACACTATGCTTATCCTGGTAATTTTCCTTTTGAGATTTTAGATATTATGGCCGAACGTAGCAATATATGTAATTATCTTGATATTCCAGTTCAGCATATAAGCGACAATGTTTTGCACAACATGAGAAGGGGACATACAAATAGTTCAACTCGTAAAATAATTGAGACAATCCGAGAAAAAGTGCCAAATATTGCTTTAAGAACAACTCTTTTAGTTGGCCATCCGGGTGAGGGTGAAAAGGAATTTTCAGATTTAATGAATTTTGTAGAAAAGTATCGTTTTGATAGATTAGGAGTTTTTAGCTACTCTGAGGAAGAAGGAACCTATGGGAATTCTCGTTTTGAGGACACTTTATCTGAGGAGATTAAGCAATATAGAACTTCAAAAATAATGGAGTTGCAAGAGACTATATCATTGGATATTAATACTAAAAGGGTAGGGGAGGTGTACCCTGTTTTAGTTGATAGAAAAGAAGCTGATTTTTATATTGGTCGTACTGAATATGATTCGCCAGAAGTTGATAATGAAGTTTTAATATCAGCAGAAAATTTAAAAATTGGAGAATTTTATCCTGTTGAAATTACTGGTGCAGAAGCTTTTGAACTATTTGGTAAATTGAAGTAATAATCGGTATAAAATTTATTTTTAAAAACTTTCATAAAAAAAAGCTGTTTGATTTATTAGGTCAAACAGCTTTTTCATTATTCTAAGATTAACTTATTTAATCATAGATTCTTCTTTTGCTTCAGCTTCCAAAATTCGCACTTTTATTTCTTTCACTTTATCATATTGCCCCATTTTTGCGAAAACAGTGCTCAAAACCCGCAATACAGCTAAATTTTCTGGTTCAATTATAACTGCTTCCTCAAGATATGGTAATGCTTGAGCAAAAATATCTTTTGCTTTTTTCATTTCACTATCATAAGTTTTCATGTCGCTAGTTGGAATTAAATCCGCTAACTTAATAATTTGTGCACCTTTATTATATAATAGAGCCCCTAAATTAAATTTAGCATTAAAATAGTCTGGCTCTATTTCTAATGCACGATTATATTCTGCTACTGATTTACTCATTTCTTTGTCAGCTTCAAGCCAAAGCTCATTAGCTTCTATAATTTTATTATCACGAAATTTACCGAAATCTTTTCGAGACATTTTTCCTTCTTGGCGTGCAGTATCAGCATTATAAACTTCGGCACGAATTAAATCCATTTTATCGTATACCTTAATTTTAAATCCGTCAAATAGAGTTCCTTTTACAAATATATATAAAAAATTCTTTGGATCTTTATCTAATGCTTTATTTAAAAACTCAAGAGCCAACTGTGAATTACCACCATCTAAGTAAAATTGTGTTAAATCTACAAGGATATCTTTATTTTCAGGAAACTGCTCATAAGATTGCATTAGAGTAGCTTCATACAAATCCATTTTTTCTACTATTTTATAATCATTGGTAAGATATCTGTATGTTTTTACAAATTCATATTGCATATTTACAGGTGCATTCTTACAATATTCTATATTTTTTTTATAGAAAAATATAGCAGTTTCTACATCTTTATTAGCTTCTGCAAAAGCAGCACCGTAGTAAAAAAGCTCTGAAATATTATATTTAGTGGTATCAGCACCTTCCATTTCCGACATTGAGTATATGTGAGAAGAGCATTTATAGTTAGCTATAGCATCTTCTAACTTCTCATCAAAATAATACATAATACCTTCATTACGAAGGAAATTACGTAATTCTACTAATGATTCAACAACTTTTTTCTTGATACTGCCTTTTTCATCACGAGCATAGGCTTCTTTGTACGCAGCTACAGCTTTTTTTGCTGCCTCAGGATATTTTTCGTTTAGTTCCCATTTTTTTATATTGCCATCTTCAAAGTAAATCTTAAAAGCTTCATAAGTCCAAGTTTCCTTATTCTCAAGGGTTGCTTTTTCTTTAGCTGTACCTTTTATATACATTGTAGTTTGCATAGGTGCACCAATACTAATATCAGCACCTGCATACATAAAAATTTCCTTGTAAGCTTCTGCTAAATTGAACCAAGTACTAGGATTATTCACTTTTTTTGCATGTTTAGCTTTTGCTTTTGTGAATTTTTTTTCATCTGGATAATCATCTTTATTTGGCTCTTGAACACTTTGTTCCATTTTTTCCAAAGCAGATTTTAGCGTTGCATAAGGTTTCATAGGTGTAATAGTTTGTGCAACTAAAACCTGTGCTAATAAAACAACAACAATTAGATATACTAACTTTCTCATTTCTTATTTTTTTATTTATTAATGACTCAAAAGTAATGAATTAACTTTGTCCTATCAAAAAATAGATTATAAAAAAAACCCATCCAATAATAAATCATTGGATGGCCTAAAATATTAATAGAAATTATAAAATCTAAATTTATAATTCTTCGTCATTATTATTCTGCTTATTCTCAATATTATTATTCTCAATATTGCCCTCAGCATCATCGTTTACATCATTATTTTCTGTACCATTCTCAGCATTCTCAGTACCATTTTCAATACCATTTTCGTAATCACTATTTTCAACATATTCCTTGTCTACTCTGGCTACGCTAGCTATTGAATCAGATTTACCAAGATTTATTAATTTTACACCTTGAGTAGCTCTTCCAAGTACTCTTAAACGTGATATAGCCATACGTATTGTAATTCCAGAACGATTCATAATCATTAAATCGTCATTATCACTAACACTTTTTACTGCAATTAATTTACCTGTTTTATCGGTGATATTCATTGTTTTTACACCTTTACCACCACGATTAGTGACTCTATAGGCATCAATATCTGTACGTTTGCCATATCCTTTTTCTGACACAACTAAAACTGTAGTATTATCATCTTTACCAATAGTTATCATGCCAATAACTACGTCATTTTCAGCTAATTTAAGACCACGAACACCTGATGCAGTTCTTCCCATTGGACGAACTGACTTTTCATTAAAGCGAATAGCTTTACCAGAATGTGCTGCAATAAATATTTCGTGAGCACCATCTGTTAATCTTGCTTCAAGTAGATGATCACCTTCACGGATAGTTATAGCATTAATACCATTTTGTCTGGGACGTGAATAAGCTTCAAGATTAGTTTTTTTAATTACACCACCCTTTGTAACTAGGATAATATTATTTTTTGTTATATAATCTTGATCACTAAGTTTTCCTATTAAATTTATATATGCTTTAACTTTATCGTCTTGCTCAATATTAATAAGATTTTGAATAGCTCTTCCTTGAGCAATTCTACTTCCTTCGGGTATTTCGTAAACTTTCAACCAAAAACAACGACCTTTTTCAGTAAATAAGAGCAAAGTATTATGCATTGTCGCAACATAAATATGCTCTATAAAATCCTGATTTCTAGTTGAACTACCTTTTAATCCTTTTCCACCACGATTTTGAGTTTTAAAATCGTTTAATGGTGTTCTTTTAATGTAACCTAAATGAGAAATTGTTATTACAACAGGGTCGTCTGCATAAAAATCTTCAGGATTAAATTCCTCAGAATTATAAACAATGTCAGTACGACGTTCATCACCAAACTTTTGTTTCAATTCAAGGAGTTCTTCCTTAATGATTTGCATTCTAAGGCTCTCATTTGCAAGTATCTCAATTAAATGAGCGATAAGTTTTTGCAGCTCATCATATTCTAATTTAATTTTGTCGCGCTCTAATCCTGTTAAACGCTGTAAGCGCATTTCAAGAATTGCTTTAGCTTGAATTTCAGTTAGACCAAAATTTGCCACTAAGCCTTTTCGAGCAATATCAGGTGTTTCAGAAGCTCTAATTAATTTTATAACTTCATCAATATTGTCTAATGCAATTAAATAGCCCTCTAAAATGTGCGCTCTGTCTTGAGCTTGCTTTAATTCAAATTTTGTTCTGCGAACAACAACATCGTGGCGATGATCAACAAAATGAAGAACTAAATCTTTTAGATTAAGCATCATTGGTCTGCCTTTTACAAGAGCAATATTATTTACATTAAAAGAAGACTGTAAAGCTGTGTACTTGTATAATTTATTTAATACTACATTAGCAATAGCATCTTTTTTAAGTACAAAAACAATACGCATTCCACTTTTATCCGATTCATCATTGGCATAAACAATACCATCAATTTTTTTCTCATTAACTAAATTTGCAACTTTCTGAATAAATTCAGCTTTATTAACAAGATAAGGTATTTCAGAAACAATTATTTTTTCACGTCCACTAGGATTTGCTTCTATATGATGTTTCCCTCGAACAAGAATTCGGCCTCTACCAGTTTCGAAAGCATCTTTTACACCCTGATAACCATAAATTGTTCCACCAGTTGGAAAATCAGGTGCTTTAATATGCTGCATTAAACCTTCGATGCTAATATCTTTATCCTCAATATAAGCAATTATCCCATCTATTACCTCTCTTAAATTGTGAGGTGGCATGTTTGTAGCCATACCAACAGCAATACCTGAAGCACCATTAACTAATAAATTTGGCAATACTGATGGTAAAACGGTTGGTTCACTTAATGTATCGTCAAAGTTAAGCTGAAAATCTACTGTATTTTTATTTATATCTCGCAGCATTTGATCAGCAATTTTTGCTAAACGAGCTTCGGTATAACGCATTGCAGCAGGACTATCGCCATCAACAGAACCGTAGTTTCCCTGTCCATCAACTAAAGGATAGCGCAATGACCAACTTTGAGCCATTCTAACCATAGTTAAATAAACCGAACTATCTCCGTGAGGGTGATATTTACCAAGAACTTCACCAACTATTCTTGCCGATTTTTTATACGCTTTACCCGAAGTCATGCCTAAATCGTGCATTCCAAATAAAACTCTTCTATGCACTGGCTTAAAGCCATCTCGCACATCAGGCAATGCTCTAGAGACAATAACTGACATTGAATAATCAATATATGCCGCTTTCATTTCCTGCTCGATGTCGACTTTTACAATTCTTCCTACTTCCGCCATAATAATCTTTACATGTAATACAATCACAAAAAACTCACAACTAAAAAATTGTGAGAAAAAGCTTATGCTTTTAAAAGCAGTCTAAAGTATATAGAATTATTGACATTAAAGAATGTTTTACTGCAATTTTATTAACAATAAAAATAGATAATATTAACTTTAGCACATAATTATTAACTTTAATATTAACTTTAAGTAGTGTGGCATAATTTGCTTGATTAATTATAGATATAAAACATAGTAATAACTAATTGTTTTGATATTACAATATCTGATAATAAGAGTGTAAAATAAACTTATATCTAACAAAAAATAATTAAAAATTTGTGAAAATTTTATATAATCACAGCCAAAATGGCAGAAATTGTATCTAAGGTATACTATTTGAGCTAAAAAAACTTAAAAATTGATTAAAAACATAAGTAAGTAACAACAAAACTTCAATCTGTAATAAAAATGTTTTACTTTTGATGATTAAGATTATATATAATATGGACGCAAAATTTTCCCAACGAATAAATGATATTTTAGCTTATAGCCGAGAAGAGGCAGTTAGGCTTGGAAATCAGTATATTGCACCAGAGCATCTTTTTTTAGGTATATTAAGGGAAGGCGAAGGTCTTACTATGGATATATTTGACTCTATGGGTGTAGATTTTGAGCGAATTAGAGAAGAAATTGAGCATAAACTCGGTATTTCTGAAATGTCTAAAATAGAAGACATCAATAGTATACCTTTATTACAGACTACAGAAAGAGCTTTGAAACTCATTTATTTAGAGGTACGAGCTTTTCATGATGATTTTGCTGACACAGAGCATCTTATGTTGGCTATTCTAAAGGATAAGGAAAGTCTTGTTTCAAAACTTCTTGATGAAAAGTATAATATTGACTATGAGGTATTTAGAGCAGAAGTTGATTTGGAAAAAACTATGAATCAATCAGACATGCCTGACGACGATGACGATGAGGACGATGACGAGGATTCACCTCAAAAGCCACGTTCGCCACAGCAAACAGGTAAGTCTCAATCGAGCTCAGAAACACCTGTCTTAGATAATTTTGGTATTGATTTAACTGTTGCAGCCGAAGAGGGTAAGCTAGACCCAATAGTTGGTAGAGATTTAGAAATAGAACGTTTGGTTCAAATTTTAAGTAGAAGAAAGAAAAATAACCCTGTGCTTATTGGTGAGCCAGGTGTGGGTAAATCTGCAATTGTTGAAGGTTTAGCATTGCGAATAATGCAGAAAAAAGTATCACGTGTTCTATTTGATAAGCGTATTGTAACTTTGGATTTAGCATCTATAGTTGCAGGAACAAAATATAGAGGGCAATTTGAAGAAAGAATGAAATCCATTCTTAACGAATTAGCTAATACTAATGGTGTAATATTATTTATCGACGAAATACATACTATTGTTGGTGCTGGCGGGGCAAGCGGTTCTTTAGACGCTGCAAATATGCTTAAACCTGCGCTTGCAAGAGGCGAAATTCAATGTATTGGTGCTACAACACTCGACGAATACCGTATGCATATTGAGAAAGATGGTGCTTTAGAGCGTCGTTTTCAGAAGATTATGGTTGAAGCAACTAGCCCTGAAGAAACCTTAGAAATATTGCAGAATATTAAAGAGCGTTATGAAGATCATCATAATGTAACATACACTCAAGAAGCATTAGTACAGTGCGTTAAGTTGAGTGAGCGTTATATTAGCGATAGGCATTTACCTGATAAAGCAATAGATGCATTGGATGAATCTGGTTCAAGAGTGCATATTTCTAAAATTCAAGTTCCAACAAGAATTGAGGAAGTAGAAAAATTGCTTGAAGAAACAAAGCAAAATAAAGTAAATGCAGTTTCGAGCCAGAATTTTGAGTTAGCTGCTTCATTTAGAGATAAAGAGCAAGATTTAATTCGAGATTTAGAGAATGAAAAGCGCCGTTGGATGCGTGAAATGGCTCAAAATAGAGAGCTTGTTACTGATAAAAGCGTAGAAGAAGTTATTGCAATGATGACTGGAATTCCAGTGCAAAGAATAGCACAAGAGGAGGGAAGACGCTTGTTATTAATGGGCAAAGAGCTTAAAGAAAGAGTTATTGGCCAGAGTGAAGCTATAGATAAAATTGTTAAAGCAATTAAACGAAATAGGGCAGGATTAAAAGATCCAAGTAAACCAATTGGTTCATTTGTTTTTTTAGGCCCAACTGGTGTTGGAAAAACAGAACTAGCAAAAGTATTAGCACAATATCTATTCGATTCAAAAGATGCACTTGTACGTATTGATATGAGCGAATATATGGAGAAATTTTCAGTATCTAGGCTGGTAGGAGCCCCCCCTGGATATGTTGGCTACGAAGAAGGTGGTCAATTAACTGAAAAAGTAAGAAGGAAACCATATTCGGTGGTTCTTCTTGATGAAATTGAAAAAGCGCATCCTGATGTATTTAATATTTTACTCCAATTACTTGATGATGGTCAATTAACTGATAGTTTAGGTCGCAAAGTAGATTTTAAAAATACTATTGTGATTATGACATCAAATATTGGTAGTCGCCAAATTGAAGATTTTGGACAAGGAATTGGATTTGGTGGAGGAGAGGGTGAAAAAAATTCAAACAAACGAATAATAGAAAAAGCCCTGAAAAAAGCTTTTGCACCAGAATTTATAAATCGTATTGATGATGTAGTTTTATTTAATAATTTAACTCGCGATGATATTCATAAAATTATAGACGTAGAACTTAGCGGTTTATACCGTAGAGTTGAAGATATGGGATATAAAATGGAGTTGAGTGCTGCTGCTAGAGATTTTGTTGCAGATAAAGGTTATGATGTGAAGTTTGGTGCTCGTCCATTAAAAAGAGCTATACAAAAATATTTGGAAGATGAAATGGCCGAAGCAATTATTGTAGCATCCGTAGTAGAAGGTGATACTTTACTTGTTGATTTAGATGAAAAGGAACATAAAATTGTTGTAAAAGTACAGACAAAAGCCTTAAATCCAGCAAGTAACAATATACTTGAAGAACCCAAAAACACAGATAACACAGATAATACAGATACTGAAAATAAGTAAAATGTTAAATAAAACAGAAGGAAAAGTTAGTTTCGGAGGAAAGCCTGTTGTTCTATTAGGCACCATGTGTAAGCTAGGTGATGTTGCTCAGGACTTTACTGTTGTAAACCAAAATCTTGAGGAGGATAAACTTAGTAATTATGATGGAAAAGTAAAGATTTTAAGCGTTTTTCCATCAATAGACACAGGAGTATGTGCCACTCAAAATAGAAAATTTAACGAGGAAGCTGCAAAACTTGGTGATGATATTGTGATTTTAAGTATTTCAAATGACTTACCTTTTGCTCAGAAAAGATTTTGTGGCGCAGAAGGTATTGACAATGTTATTATGTTATCCGATTATCAGCAAGTTGATTTTGGAACTAAGTATGGTTTTTTAATTGGTGGTTTAAGATTATTGGCAAGAGGGATAGTTGTTATAGATAAAAATAATATTATTCGCCATATTGAATATGTTTCTGAAATTACTGATGAACCAGATTACGATACTGCCCTCAGTATAGCAAAAAAATGATTTAATATAAATTATTATAATATTTTAGTTAGCCTACTCAAATAATATTGTGTAGGCTTTTTTTTATGTAATAAAAGCTAAGTCGCACTGTAGTAAGGGCATACCGTAATATTTTTGTCAATTTTAAGTATATGTCGATATCTTCTACTTAACATAATATTAATTATCGGACATATATATGAGATCGCAAAAGAGGGTCTAAAATGATGAAAATTCATAAAAGGCGGAAAATTCATCATTTTATACAAAAATGCTTAAGCTGACAAATAATTTTAAAAAAATCACTTTTTTGGAAAAAACACGCGTAAAATTACAAATATTGAGATTATGCGAATTAAAACAAAATCCTTACAAAACTTATATGCAATTCTATGAAACATAAGTTTTACTCATTCTGCAGTTCTACTCATTCTACTTAACATAATATATGAGCTTAGAGTTTCGTAGAATATATAAATCCGTATAGTTTTCAGAATAGAAGCTTTTGAATTTCGGATTTAAGTTTAATTAATGCAGCTTTGTCCTTTTCAATGTATACATTGACACGATATTTAAAAATAAAATCATAAGTTATTTCTGGAATAATCTGAGCACTTAAAACAATAATTTTAATTTCAGGAAATTTCTTTTTCAAAAATTCAGTGGCCAATATACCATTTTCTGTTTTAGAAAAATTATCTACCAAAAAATAATCAACAATTGCTAAGTCTGGCTTTCCAATTTTATTTTTTTGATTGACTAATTGTCTAAAACTTTTAAATCTAGTTAAATTTACATCAAACTCTTTTAAAATTTCTTCCACTAATGAATAGAAAAAATCATCATCCTCAATAATATATATTAATTTTGGCATCTATACAACTAATTAAATTTCGTTAAAATTACGAGAAATAAATTTAAAATTGGCAGCAAACGATTAAATTAGCTGTATTTAAAATAAGAATTATAATATTATGCAATTTCCAAAATATATAAAAATAAGCCTACTTCTATTTATGCTTTTTGCAGCAAGTCAAGCAGGAAACGCTCAAAAAACTGACCATAAGAAGATTATGTTTTTAACAGGTACAGTTCGTTCTATTGAAACCAATCGTCCTATAGCTTTTGCCCATGTAATTGATATTAATAATAGAAGCGTTACAGTTACTGATACAATGGGTGTATTTGGACTTACGATATTAAAAGGCGACACATTAAGAATTTCATCAATAGGTTTTGATATATATTATTTTAGTTTAGCAGATTCGAGTGTTACTGAAGATGAATATTCTATTAATATTGAAATGTTTGTGCGAAGTTATAATTTATCCGAGGTAAATATTTATCGTATGCGTTGGGCCGAATTTGAATTTGAGTTTCTGAACACGGAATTGGAAGAGAATGAAACAGGTGATAAGCTTAATAAAACTGTTTTTACAGATTTTTTTAGAGAGGAACTTCAACATATAAAGCTTTCGCAAAGTGCTGGCGTTTTGCTTGCTTTTGATGTGCCAAATTGGAAATCGCGATCTAGGGCAAAAGTTAAGAAAATGGAGGAAGAAGATGAGTTTCAGAAATTAATTGATGCGAAATATAACGAAAAACTTGTTAGTAAAATTACTGGATTAAATAATACCGAACTAGTAGATTTTATTAACTTTTGCAGACTTGACCCTATCTACATTATCAATACTACTGATTACGAAATAGTTAATAGGATAAAATCACTTTACCATACTTATAAAAGCAAACCTTAAATATTGTTTATTTATTAATTACTATTTTGTTATTTACTGATAATCTGGTATTTATAATAATAAATAGTTAAAGCTTAGCGTAATAAAATGCTAATATTTTCAACAATTACATAGTTTACACTAATTATGAAACACCAAAATAGGATTACTAAGTTCAAAAATGTATTTTTTGCTCAATCCAGGATGTAAAATTTCTTGAAAAAAACTTTTTTGTTCCGTTACCATTGATACAATATCAATATTATACTCCTTAACTACTGATTTTAAAGTCTCTAAAATATTGGTCGGCTTTGTAATATTTAGGCAGTTAAATTGAAAAGTTGGATATCTTTTCTCAAAATGCAATTTCCACTTTTTTATTTGCAAATCAGCCATTGAATCATTTGGGATTAAGCTTAAACAATGAATAATAACGTTAAAAGGATATAAAATAGTGAGTAATTTTTTCATAGAGAAAAAATCAACATCATTATTGCTCGCCATATAAAGTACATGAACTCTTGCAATACCATCAAATTGGGCTTCAAAAGGAATTGCAAAAACTGGAATTTTTGCATTGGCAATAATATGTTCGGTAATAAAGCTTAAGCGTTTTTCTTGTTTGCTAGTAGCACTACTTAAAACTATAGATTTTATATTTTGATCAGCAGCAAAACGAAGAATCTCATCTGCTGGATGCCCATTAAGTAAAAAACTTTGTAGTTTAGTGTTAAGTAGGTTCTTATCTTTAGCATATTTTTTTAATTTTTCTACAAAAGCTTTAATACCGTTTTCAGCTTCCTTTTGAATCTGATGAATAGTTTTATCCTCTGTAAAAGCTATGGTATTTGTATCCATAAAATCAATTGATTGCACTATTGGAAAACTATAAGAATGCACAATATATAAATCAGCACTTAATTTATCTGCTATACTTAAGGCGTATTTTGCTGATTCAAATGAAGCCTCACTAAAATTTACTGGACATAATATTTTATCAATATCTTCAACTATCTCAGCATCCTCAACCATTTCTTCTGCAAATTCTTCTTCCATATCAATTAGTATGTCTGCCGCTTCGGTAAAATCATTTTTCATTACTAAAATACGTACTGCTCCCCCAGGAACAGCACTAATAGCATTAACATTTGCCAAGGAACATTCAATTCCTTCTGACATTAATCGTTCTTTAATTATTTCGGCACGATAAAATGGATAAGTAGCTAATATTATGATATGTTCACTCATTTTTGTTATTGTTTAGCTACAAGTTACAAAAAAAAGTAAAGTGAGTCAATACAATTTTTACTTAAAACTTAGCACTCAAAACTTAAAACTTATTGACATTACCAAATAGCTAAACCTTAGCGCAATAAATTTAAAAATGATTAATCCAATTTGGTGGATTATTACCTGAAAAATACGCTAGTATATTTTTAGCTACTTCTTCAGAAGTTTCTGTGCGTGTTTCAAAGGTTCCAGTTCCTATGTGTGGGGTTAAAACAACATTTTCAAAATCAAGTAAGCCCTCCGAAATTTTTGGCTCAAACTCAAATACATCTAGTGCAGCCCCAGCAAGTTGTCCACTTTTTATCACTTCAATAAGAGCATTTTCGTCAACAATTGGGCCTCGTGCGGTATTAATTAAAAAAGTGCCTTTTTTTATTTTAAGAAGCTTTTCTCTATCAATTACATGCTTAGTCTGTTCATTTAAAGGAAGATGGACACTTACTACATCCGAAATTTCTAATAATTCATTAAGCTCAATTTTTTTGGTATCTAATTCTAGTTCTATTTCCTTTGTGATAGAGT
>DAOVUO010000410.1 GCA_030632545.1 Bacteroidales bacterium | reverse complement strand
GGTTTATCTTTTAAACTTTGTCAAAGATACAATTAATAAATGCGTAATGAGCTTATAGTCAATCGCTCAGTATGATGAGAAACTTTGACAAAGTTCTCGTTTACTGGTTTATCTGTTAAACTTTGTCAAAGTTACAATTAATAAACGCATAATGAGCTTATAATCAATCGCTCAGTATGATAAAAACTTTGACAAAGTTCTAGTTTACTTATAACTTACAACTTATAACTTATAACTTCTTCCTTCTTACATTAAAATCTAAGTCCTACAAGTGTAATATCGTCAATTTGGCTGTCTGGATCTTTATTATAGTCTAATATTTTTTCTAATTTTTCAAGTTGTTTAACTGAGCTATTCATAGCATTTTCGTTTATAAACTGAACCACGCCTTTTGTTCCAAATTTTTTCTTGCCGTAATTTTTTGTTTTCTGATCAATAATGCCATCTGAGAATAAATAAACTATATCATTTTTATTAATATCAAACTTAATGTTTTTAAAAGGCTCTTCTAATCCGTATCGGTTGCCACCAATAGCACGAATACTTCCTTTAATAATCTCTAGGCTTTCATTTTCATATCTATGAAGGTATAATGGTCTTTTTGCACCCGAAAATGTAAGAGTTTTTTTACCATTACGGAAAACATCAACCTTGATAAGTGCAACGTCCATTCCATCATCGTTTGTATTTTGATCCTGTCTAAGCATTATTCTGACTTCGTGATCAAGATTTTCAAGAATTTTTGCAGGTGAATGTATTTTTCTGTCGTTTACCACAGAATTTAATAATCTGTCGGCAATAAGTGTCATAAAAGCACCCGGAACACCATGTCCAGTACAATCAATAACAGCAAAAAAGAATGATTTTCTGTCCGATTCTTGGTAAGAACTAATCCAATAAGAATCTCCCGAAACAAAATCTTTTGGACGATAAAGAATAAAATAGTCTGCCAGTTGTGATAACATTTTTTGAGTAGGAAGAATAGCCTTTTGTATTGTTAGGGCATATTTTAAGCTACTTTCAATTCTTTTGTTTTTTCTTACTAAACTGTTTTTCTGGTTTTCAATTTCAGTTCTTTTTTGGTCTACTTCCTTTGTTCTTTCTTCAACTTTATTCTCTAAATTTACCAGTGAGTCACGTAATTGGTCCACCATCGAATCGAATGATTGGGATAATCGAGTAATTTCAAAACTTCCTTTAATTTCAACATGTTCATTAAAGTTTCCTTTGGCAATAAAATCTGCTTTTTGAGAGAGAGTTTTTAATGGTTTAGTTAGGCGATTGGCCAGAATAAAAATCAAAAAAGCTACTAATACCGTTACTATACTAAAGATTAGAATAGAAAATAATAATTCAGATTTATTTTTGGCATTTAACTCTGTTTTGTCATAAATTAGTCTCATCACAGCACCGCGATATAAATCTGTAAATTCTCTGTCAAGTTTGCTGTAGTCATAGAATAGCTCAACACCATCAACTATTTTTTGTCTAACTGTGTCTCTATTTTCTTGTACATCTAAAACTATTTTCTTTTCGAGTGGCGATAAAGTATCTTTGGTGGTAAATGAAAAGGGATCGTCGGTAATAATGAACAAATCTACAGAGCGATATCCTTTTTGGTCATTGGAAATGTTTTTAAATGTTTTTTGCATTGAACTGTTAAGCTGTTGCGCTCCTGATGAGTAACTGCCAATTTCCACAATGTATTTTCCGTTTAGAGTAGCTTGATAAGAATATTTTTTTACTTTTCTTGTACTTGCCTCATTTGTAAAAGGTTCTTTTTTGAGTTTTCTATTACTAAAAATTTCGAGTAAGAAATTTTTGTGGTCTTCTCCAAAATTAAATAAATTTAATTGATAATCTTTTGGAAATGTTGTATTTATAATTATTCCTTGTTTGTTAATTATATATATATCAGTTAAATTTGTATCCATTCCTAACTCTAACTGAATTTGCTTTAATGGCGCATATAGAGGTCTGTAAAGAGTATCTAAATAATTTGTTATAATTTGAGTACTCCAGCGTTCCATCTCCTCATCAAGCTTCATTTCTAAAGATTTTAGAGCAACATCCTGCAAGTCAAAAATATGTTGAATTTCTTTATTTATGATTTGCCTTTTCTCGTCGTAGGCTTCGGTTTGTAATCTTTGCGAATTGTAATAATTATATATAGCCAAGCCTAGTAGTGCCAAAAAAATTGGAATTACAGAACTCAATATTATTTTTGTTGTTATCGAATTTAATTTCATTTCAAAGCCAAATTAGATTGATTCAATGAAAACCAACAATTGCGCATTAAATGTATGAATTTTTTCTTTATTTTGTTCATTTGTTACCTTAATTGTTTGCTTCAAAGAGCCAAAATATAATTTTTGAAGCATTGCTAGACCAACAACATAGCCCGTTATGTAATTTTGTTGTAAAAATTCCCAAATTGCAAAACTTAGCGATACCGACTGTAGGCTAAAACTAAATAAGCCCATTAGAGGTTTTCCACCATAAATTATACCACCTCCAGGAACAAATGTGGCAATTATATTTGCCTTTTGCAATGATTTTATTTTGGGTTTGTTATTGTACAATTTTCCTACCAAATTAGTTAAACTGTCTTTTTCTACCAAATTTTTAGCATAATTTTCAATATATGAGTTGGCTAAATTAAATGAACTATCAAAATTTTCAATCTGATTGAGCGATAAAATTTTTATTAATTCTATATTTTTTGTTTGTAATTTACTCGGGTTAAGACTCTGAAAAGCAGTAGTTTTTTGTAGGCATTTATTGTAGTCTTCAAGTAAATAGTTCAGTAATATTTGAAAAAATAGTATGTTTTTTTGTTGTTCCTTTGTTGCTAAATAGAGTGGGATTTTTTCCAATTCGGCTATGGCCTGAACATGTTTTTTTTCTTCTAAATAATTTCTACTAAGCTTAATTTTTAATTCAATTTGTTCAAAACTGTTTATTTGCGAAGAAAATATACTGTCTAATAAACTAATTCTCTCCGTAAAAAGTGCTTTGTTTTGTTGAATTTGTGCATTAGTTGAATAAAATGTGAGTAGAATGCTGAATATGATAAAGGATGTTTTTTTCCACTTTTTCATTAAAACTTATGTTTTGTCTATTTATAGTATAATAACTGCCAATAATATTTCCTAAATAAAAAACTCCAAAAACACTTGCACTTAAATATGTTCTTGTATGCCTAAAATCATATTTAGAAGCATTTTCGTAAAGCAATGCAGCTAATGCTCCAACACTTAATAATACTGCCATAGATTCGCCTGTTTTTCCTGCATAAAATTTACCACTTCCAGGCAGTATGGTGGAGAGTGTTGCTGCAAGCAGAGCCGATTTTTGTTT
>DAOVUO010000516.1 GCA_030632545.1 Bacteroidales bacterium | reverse complement strand
TGAAGTTGCAAACATTTCTGAATTTACTAGCACGAATTTAAATTTTCAAGATTTTTCACAAGATTTATATCAATATTTAGTATCATCACTAAACGCAAAAGAAATTCAGCTTGCTAAAGAAGATACAATTGCTATACAAGAACTCGCAAATACCAAATATGAAACTAGAGAGTGGAATTTTGGTTACTCACCAAAATATATATTCTCGAATTCTTTTATATTTGAGCAGGAAAATATAAAACTTAATTTTACCGTTGAAAAAGGTCTAATTTCAGCAGTTGAATTATTTGATATTGAAAATATTAAACTAAAAAGCATTTTAGAAAATTTTGTAGGAAAATGGCACTTGTCTTATGAACTAAAAAATCTATTAACTAAAGAATTTGATTATTCTACCACCACTTTTTTGATTGATAATTTAGTATAAAAGATTTTAATGAAAACATTGCGATTTTTAAAAACCTTAGCACCCATAGAAAAATTTGCCTTTAAAAAGCATCTAATATACTCAATGTTAGATGGGATTATTTTAGGCGTACTTGCACTAAACGAGTTTGTATTAATAAAAAGCTTGCATGGAAGTAATCTACAAATAGGTTTATTAGTACAACTTATGGTTATAGTTTTTTTGCTAAGTATAGTTATTAACGAAATTTTTAAAAGAATAAGTAATAAACAAAAATTTATACGAAAACTTGCCATAGTCACACGTTTACCGTTAATTTTGGTTGCATTTTTTCCACAATCACATAATATAGCTGAATCAGGCGTAATTTTTCAATATCTATTTTTAAGTATATTTTTTGTGTATTATATGGCCAATACGCTAATTTTCCCAACCATAAACCTTATTCTCAAAAAAAACTACTCTCACAACAATTTTGGTTACTTATTTAGTTTTGCTACTTCTGCTAATAAAGTAATTATGTTAATAATCACTTTCCTTTTCGGATTGATGCTCGATTTCAATCATTTTGCTTTTATTTACATATACCCACTTTTAGGCTTAATAGGTATTTGGTCTATATTTATTCTTACGGATATTCCATTTGTAGCTCAGGCTTTAGAAATTAAAAAAAGCTTATGGAAATCGGTAAAAGCATCTATGTCGAACATGATTCAAATCATGCGAGAAAATAAACCTTATCGTGACTTTGAAGGTGCATTTATGCTATATGGAATGGCTTTTATGATTACGGCGGCAATTATCACTATTTATTTTGAAAAGCAACTCAACTTAAATTATTCGTCTGTAGCGTTTTATAAAAATGCATATAATACAATTGCTATTTTGATTATTCCGTTTTTTGGCAAATTGATTAGTAAAATTGATCCACGTAAATTTGCGGCCATAACTTTTGCTACAATGCTATTTTACATTCTATTTATTGCACTTACAGAATATTTTCCACAACATTTCATAGTTTTTGGACTTAAAATTTATTACACACTTATTATTGCCTTCGTTTTTAATGGTTTATTTGCAGCTACCATGTCATTATTATGGTATATTGGCTCGGCATATTTCGCTAAAGATGATGATGCCGCAACATACCAATCCATACACCTTACACTAACAGGTGTACGAGGCTCTTTTGCTCCGTTAATTGGGGTTGCATTTTTGAATTACATTGATTTTACTGGCGTATTTTTTCTGGGAGTAGGCTTACTTTTTATTGCAATACTTATTATGTTTTGGTCAATAAAAACGCACAAAAAAACTTAAAAAATGACTACTTTCGCACTAAGTTATATCTTTATATCCGCAAGCCCTGACATGATTATGCTTACAAACAGTTATTTAGTTCTGATTTCGATTCTCTTAATTAGGCAAATCCTGTATGGGCTGATATGCTGAATGAGATGCTCTTGTAACTATGTTTGCGGATTTATGGTTATAATTATTTATTACGATTTATATTTCAAATAGCTTAATCTAATTGGCTGCAAACAAAAATTCAAATGAAAAAAATTATCAACATACTAATAATCCTATTTTCGATACAGTTTGCAATAGCCCAAAAACATTCAATAAGTGGTTATATTAAGGACAAAAACACTGGTGAGGCACTAGTAGGCTCTACGTTTTATGTAAAAGAACTTAAAGCTGGCTCAAGTAGCAATGTATATGGCTTTTACAGCATTACCTTGCCCGAAGGAATATACAATATTACGCTTAGCTTTATTGGGTATGAGTCTGTAATACAGAAAATTACGCTTGATAAAGATGTGAAACTAAATTTTGATTTAGAAGAAACATCAATAACTACAGGCGAAGTAATAATATCGGCAGAGAAAACAGAAAATATTGAAAGTTCGCAAATGAGCAGGGTTAGTCTGCCAATAAAATCAATTAAAGCTATACCTGCATTTATGGGCGAAGTAGATATTCTTAAAACTATTCAATTACTACCAGGAGTACAATCGGCAGGT
>DAOVUO010000073.1 GCA_030632545.1 Bacteroidales bacterium | reverse complement strand
GTAAGGGAATCTACTCCTGCAATTACCGCCGACATTGCTTCTGTAGTACTCCTCAGCATATTAACATAGCTGTCGTAAACGGTCATATTCCAGTGAGAAGTTTCTGCGTGAATAATCATTGGGGGCATATCATTGGCATTTATGTCCCATTCTTCTAGTATTTTAGCCCACAACCAACGTGCAGCTCTAAATTTGGCTATTTCTAAAAAATAATTACTTCCTACAGAGAAAGTAAATCGTATATGTTTTGCAATTTTTGATTTTTTAATGCCTTGCTTGCTAAGAATATTTATGTATTCACTTGCCATCGCTAATGAAAAACCTAATTCTTGGCTTAAGTTACTACCTGAATTATGGAATAAATCACCATTAATATTAATAAATTGCATGTTTGGAAGTCGTTCCATTACGAAATCAAACATTTTAGCAAGTTTAATAAATGCTATTTCAGGTGAACGTTCAATACACACGCCATTTTGCAAAATGAAGCCTAAAGGATTGAAAGATATTGAGCCTTTAATTGTATTTGAGTCTATTTTTTGATTATTAAGCTCATTTAATAACATGCTTACGTAATCAGTGGGATGAAGTCCATTAAAATTAAGCTCTATGGCATCCAATTTTATTTTATTGAGTAATTCGCTAAATTCGCTTTGAGAGAGCACGTCTTCACTTGGGAAAATAAAATTTAGTGAATTAGCCCCTTTCATCAGTACATCAAGAGCTTTTTTATTGGCATTTTTTACATCATTTACTACAATATCTTGTCTAATTTTCCACTGATTTGACTCAAGTTTATTTCCTTTGTATTGATTCGAGTATTCTTTAATTACATTAAGATTTTCTAAATCATGTTTTGTATAAAAAGGTTCAAGTTTAAATCCTTCTGATGTATGCCAAACTACTTTTTTGGTATAATCTGCACCTTTAAGGTCTTTTATTATTTGTTCTTTCCACTCTGTTGGCGACAGAGATTCAAATTCGTTAAATAGTGCTTCTTTCATTATTGTGTTTTTTTTACAAATTTAATGGAATCGTTTACCTATGAAAATGATAAGAGTATGTCTTTTATCAAATCTGTTAATTATATTATTAAATGATTAGTATATAAAGAATAACAAATACATGTTGTAGGACAAGTATATCTATTTTATTCATAAAAAAACCGCTAGATTTAAAAAAATAGCGGTTTCTAGTATTATAAAATTTGTTTTTTATTTGTTTTTTAGTTTTTTAATTTCTGCTTCAAGAGCCTTAACTTGTTTCGTGAAATCCATTTTTGATGTTTTTAGGTGAATTTCTAATAATTTATTTTTTTCTTGACTTTGCTTAAATTTTGCTTCAACAGCTTTAATTTCAGACTCATTAATACCGCTAGTTAATTTTGTTCCAATAAAAATTATTTTATTAATGTTTCCATCATGTTTTTGTACAGGAACGTATGTCCCTTGGATTTTTATTAGTGATTTATCTTTTGCAACAAGATTACATTCTCCATCTTGAATTTTTCCAGATTTTAGATCTTCCCATAAATTTTTATATTCATCAGATTCACTAAGTTCTTTTGGAATAACAATTTTGTGATTTTTTTCAATAAGATCTGTTTGTGAGTATTTCAGTAATTGACAGAAGTTTTCGTTAGGAAATTGAATAATACCATTACTGTCCATTTCAAGTAAGATACTTGTTTTATTTATAGCAGCAAGTTGGGCTTGACTTTCTTCTTCTACCATCCGAAGATTTTCTTGTACCTTGCTGAGTTGTACTATTTTCCCCTCGAGATTATCTCTACTTGCAAAATATTGTATTTCTTTTTCTTGAGCTTTTTCAAGAGCATTTTTCAAGCTAGATTCATTTCCTCTTAGCTTTTGATTTGATTCTTCAAGAGCATTTTGTTTGACTTCCATTTCATCTTGAGCAGCATGTAGCTCTTCAAAATTTTGAAGCATTTCTTCTTCCTGCGCAGTCATTTCTTCTGCTTGCTCAAGTAATTCTTCCTTTTGTTTTTGAGATACGGTAATGTCAATAGCCAATACCAATACCTTATATAATTGTTCCGAATTATCAAAAATTGGTGTAAAGGTCTGATTAAGCCATATTGTTTGGTCGTTATACAGAATTTCAGTGTTTTCTTCAAGAGATTCACCGTTACGTATTACTGACCAAAATTTGTCAATTTCACTTTCAGATTTAGTGGTGTCGATACGACTAAAATAGTTAACCCCTTTGAAATCAGCATAATCAGCATTAAATATTTTTAAATATTTTTCGTTAATTTCAGTAATAATTGCATTATTATTCATTTCAATCATTAAAACAGAAGTATCAATAGCTTCTAAAATACCACTAATTTCAGCTTCTCTTCGTGCGCGTTCTTCTTGAGTTGCTTGTAATTCTTCAAGGTTCTGACGCATTTCTTCCTCTTGTGCCGACATTTCATCCGCTTGTCTTCTCGATTGTTCAAGAAGCTTTTGTGTGCGCTGTGCAATTTTCACACTTTGTAAAGTTGACGCAATTATTTCACCAACTTTTTCTATAAAATCAATTTCATAATCTTGAAATTCTGTAAAAGTTGCTATTTCAACAACTCCAAAAACGTCATCGTTGAGTTTAAGAGGAACAAGTAGTAGCGAATTTGGTTCGGCTTCACCAAGTCCCGATCCAATAATAACATAATCAGCAGGTAATTCTTTTAAATGTATAGTTTCCCCTTCAAGTGCAACTGTACCTACTAGGCCTTCACCTGGGAGTACTTTTTTATTTAGGTATTTCCTTTTATCATAAGCAAATGCCGCTAATAATTCAAGGTATCTTTCTTCCTTTTTATCTTTTTCAGAAAATAAGAAGACAGTTCCTTGACTACCATTCACATATCGCGTTAATTTACTTATTATTTCATAATTGAAATTTTCAAAATTATCTTGCTTATTACGAAGTATTTCACTAAATTTATTTAAACCTTCATTAGTCCATTTACGCTGATTTGCTTCTTTATTTCTTTTTTCCTCTTCAATTTGTGCAGTACTCAAATTGTCACGCATATCTATTAATGCAATACCTAAGGTGTCTTTATCGCTTAAAGGTTCAAATTCGGAAGAGTAGTTTTTATTCCCAATTTGATTAGCAAATTCAGTTTTTGCGAGTAATCCTGATGTTAATGAATTTAAGTTGCTATTTATATTTCCTAATTCGTCTTTATTAAAGCTTTGTTCTTTAGCTTGAGGTATTTCACCTTTGCTTAATCTTTTTATCCATTGGTTGGATGTTTTAATCTGGCGTAATAAGTTCTTTGAGAATAGGTTAACTGCAAAGTATGCTATTATTACCGTTAATAAAAGTACAATAGTTAATATTATAATTGCATTATTATAATAGCTTTTTTTAGTGCTAACAACGTCAGTTTTAATTAGACTAAGTTCTGGTAAAATTCTCTCAACGTGGCGGTCAATTTCTCCTAGTAACCCGTGTTCTGTGTCAATTCCAATTTCTTGTTTAATTAGTTTTAATGAATTTAATTGATTCTTGTAATCTGCTAGTGCTGAGGTAATACTTGTTTTGGTAGTGCTCCCAATAGGTAGGATTTCTAATAATGAATTGGTTTGAGCATATACAGAAATTAAAGTATTGTAATTTCCGATTGAAGGATTTTGTAAATAAATGTTTTCTCTTCCCTTTAAAAGCAACAATAATTCATTTAACTGTGAATCTTCATTTTTATTAAGAATTTTGTTTATTGTATTGTTTAATTTGCCTGTAATACCAAATTGGCCGTTACCATATTGTTTTATTTTAAGAGTTAATTCATCAAATAAGTTTCTATATCTATATAAATTTTCACGTAAATTATTTAAGTTTAATTCTAATTCTAGATCGGTAGTTAATTTTTGGGAGGTCAAAATTTTTATTTGATCTTGTGCTAAATCTAAATGATTGTAAAAATTATCAATATAAATATTCTCACTTGTTTTGAAAAAATCTGGAAATTCTGAATATTTAAGCATAAAATCTTGTTGCGATTTATGCATTAACAAAACATCTGTTTCTACTTCTGTTAATGAACGGCTATATTCAGAAGTAATAAAAACGTTTTTTATATGAGAAAAAGCAAATATGGTAATCAATGATAAATCCACAAGTGCCACTAATAAAATTAGTCTAATATTGTTGCTAATACTATTCTTGAGCAGTTTACGCATACTTGGTCTTTTTATTCAACATCAAATATAAATAAATATTTTCACTAAAGCTATTATTTTTGTTTATTCGTTCGTTAGAATTAATAGTGTATTTTTGTTTAACTTAAATGTAATTAATTATATGAAACATTTTGTAGGTATTACAATTACAATATTAATAGCTATTACTTTTAGTTTTAGTTTCTTGCAATCAGTTCCGGGGAATGATAAAACAAGTATGAAGCTAGATGCAAATAGCTGGCCAAACGTTGTCATGCCAGAAAATTTAAATTTTGTTGATGAACGTGTGCCTTTGGAATATTTTGATGTAAAGGAAGCACTAGATAGAGAATTACTTGCTGTAGCTAATTGGCATTCAAGAACTTTTTTGCTTATTAAGAGAGCAAATAGATGGTTTCCAATGATTGAGAGAATATTGAAGAAAAATAATATTCCTGAAGATTTTAAGTATTTAGCCGTAGCAGAGAGTGGACTTATTAATGATGTTTCGCCTGTTGGTGCAAGAGGTGTGTGGCAATTTATGGAGAAAACAGCAATTGAATATGGATTAGAAGTAAATAAAAATGTTGACGAACGTTATCATTTGGAGAAAGCTACTGAAGCTGCATGTAGATATTTACAAAAATCGTATGATAAATTTGGTAGTTGGGCACTTGTTGCAGCTTCTTATAATATGGGAAGTTCGGCTTTAAAGCGCAGAATGCTTGCACAGCGTCAAGATGATTATTGGAATTTGGCTTTAAATACCGAAACGGGACGTTATTTGTATAGGATTCTTGCAATTAAATTAATTTTAGAAAATCCAATTGACTATGGATATAAATTAAAACCTTCTGATTTATACCCAATTATTGAAACTCGTGTTGTGACAATAGATTCAAGTATAACAAATTATGCAGATTTTGCTATCTCACAAAAATCAACTTATAAAATGCTTAAATATTTTAATCCTTGGCTACGCCTTCGGGGATTAGAGAACCCTCAAAAGAAAAAGTATTTAATTCTCTTTCCTAAGGAAAATGCTAGAAAACCCGTTTACTAAATATCGGGTTTAAAGAAAATTTTTCGTCCGTTTACTGCTAATGGTGGGCGGAAATTATTTTTTA
Source organism: Bacteroidales bacterium (assembly GCA_030632545.1). Lineage (GTDB taxonomy): Bacteria > Bacteroidota > Bacteroidia > Bacteroidales > DYOH01 > DYOH01. The sequence continues at coordinate 3,645 of DAOVUO010000073.1, read as the reverse complement.
ATAGTTTTTCCCATTTTTGTAAAGTTAGCCTATCAATCGAAATAGATTTTTTAAATACTACCCATTTAATTCCTTCTGTACATGGTGGTGTAGTTAGTGAGCCGCTGTATGTATAATAGGATCTGTCTTTTGGAAGTAATTCTTTAAGCTCAAGTTGTATATGATTGGCCATTAAAAAAACATCACTGAGTGTTTTGTTTTTTTCTCCAAGTTCTGCAAATACACCAATTACTAATAAATTGTTATCCTCGGATTGATGAACAAAATGAATTTCCATCTTTGCTTGATGGTTATTAACTGTATGTTCACTTCCGGTGTGAAAATGGAATTGAATTAATTCATACTCTTTATCGTCTAATTTTAGTTTATGACTATTTTCAACAAAATATACATGAAAGTTATCGGAATTTTGTTTTCTTATATTTGCAATCCCAGTCCAGAATTCAATTTTAGTTAAGCTATTTTTTTTGATGCTCTTACTAATATTAATTGGGGATTGCTTTGTTCCGCCACAATCTTTAAATTCGTCGAGTAATTTTTCCCAGTATTCAGGTGCAGTATTTCCTGAGTATCCCCATTTGTTATTTTTCATATAATAAAATTGGCTGTCACAAATGTAGTATTTTGCTGACAGCCATTTTGATTAAAGTTTTAATAAATTATTCGCAATTTGCTTTTATGTAGTCATCGTTAGTACTTGCTTTGATTTTAATAATACAATTTGGATTCGCTTTTTGCATTGCATCTACAAAATCTTCTACATCGTAAGGACAAAGATCGTTGCCTCTACAACGAAACATATTTAAAACATAATGTTGTGCTAAATAGTCTAACTGATCGCCCTCAATTTTTGTAAATGAACAATCAACTTCTTGTAGTGTTTTTCTATTATTAGGCGATGCTAATGGTCTCAGGCTATTTATCGGGCTGTGAGATATATTCAACGATTTTAAACCTTTAAGATTTGCAACTGGTTGTATTGAACGAATTTGAGTTTTTGATAAATCAAGTTCACCAAGATTAATTAAGTTTTCAATTCCATCAAGTTTAAAAAGTGAATAATTTTCTGACACATTTAAACTTGATAAATTGGTAAGTTCTTTTAAGAAAATTAGTTCACTAACGGTAGTCAAATGTACGTCTAAAGAGTTTAAATTTCGTAATTTACGGAGGGGTCTAAGGTCTTTAACCATTGTGTTTCCGCAGTTTAGTTTTTGCAAACTGATAATATTTTGTAATGGAATTAGGCTGTTTATATTATCATTGTTTGAACAATCCAATTCTTTTAAATTAAGTAAATTTTCAACTCCCTTAAGGCTTTTTAGATTTTTACAATCGTTACATTGAACCGTTTCAAGTAATTTAAATTGAGCAAGAGGTTCAAGTGTTACAATGTTTTCGTTAAACGAGCAGCTAATAAACTTAATTTTTACAATTCTATCAAGCTGTTCGTCAGTAGGCTCTATAACTTTGCCTTTTAGTTCTTGCTTTTGGATTATTTGTTTCCAAGCAGGTGACAAAGAGTCCCACCATCCTCGGTTAGATATTTGTGCAAAAGTACTTTGGACAGATATGGTTAGGATTAATAATAAAATAAGGTAAAGTCTTTTCATAATCGCACTGTTTTATATAAATTATTAACAAATTTACAATAAATTACTCAATAATGCATTTATATTGTTTAAAAAAGTCCAAATAAAGATGCATCAATTTTGTCAATTACGTAACTTAAATCGTGTTTGTTTGCACTAAAATCTAAATCGTCTACATCTATAATAAGTAATTCACCTGGTGTATAGCTTTTAATCCAAGTTTCGTAACGTTCATTTAGTTTGGTTAAATAATCTATTCTAATTGTATTCTCATACTCTCTACCTCTTTTTTGAATCTGACTAACAAGTTTAGGCACGGATGCTCTTAAATAAATAAGTAAGTCAGGAGGCTGCACTAGTGTACTCATTAAAGAAAATAGAGAATAGTAATTTTCGTAGTCCCTTTTTTCCATTAAACCCATTTCGTGCAAATTAGGTGCAAAAATGTAGGCATCTTCATAAATAGTACGGTCTTGTACAACTGTTTCGCCAGAATTACGAATATCTAATACTTGTTGAAAGCGACTGTTTAAAAAATACACTTGTAAATTGAACGACCATCTTTTCATGTCTTTATAGAAATCATCCAGATATGGGTTGTCTGCAACGTCTTCGTAACAAGCATTCCAGTCGTAATGTTTAGACAATAAGGTTGTTAGTGTGGTTTTCCCACTTCCAATGTTGCCAGCAATGGCTATGTGTTTTGCATCCATTTTTTATCTTTTTGCTCGAAAAATAAAATCTTTTACTTGTTTTGCCTAATTTTAATTTTTTATATATTGATGTTTATTTCTTATTATATTGTAAACAAGTAAATTATTGTGCTAAAAAGAATTTTACACTTTTTATTTTTTATTATTATACCCTCTGGTATATTAATATTTTTAAGTCAGGACAATTTATTTTTTTGGGATACAGTTCAGCTTTCGGCAAAGCATGCATTATGGTTTTACGAACAGAACTTTAATACATTTCTTTTACCTCAACAGATAGATAGTGGTCATATTCCTGCTTTTGGTTTTTATTTAGCATTAGTGTGGAAAGTATTTGGGCAAAACATATTAATTAGCCATTGGGCAATGTGGCCCTTTGTTTTACTCATATTTATGTTTGTTTGGAAACTTTCTAATGTTTTTTCTGTTGGAAAACATCGCTATTTATTAAGTTTTTTGCTTCTATTAGAACCTACTTTATTAGCCCAAATGGTTTTAGTTTCACCAGATATTTGGATAGTAGCTTTTTTCCTTTGGCATTGGTGGACTATTGAGACAGCTAAATATAATCAAAGGTATTTTTCATCAGTATTTCTTGTTTTGAGTTCTTTGAGAGGTGGTATAGTTCTTTTAGTTTTAGAATTGTATTTTTTTATAAAAGAACAGAATTGGAAAAATGTAGGTTTTTTTAGGCAGCAGTTTTTTCCTCTTTTACCAGCAGTACTATTGTTTTTGTTTTATCAATATTATCATTGGGTAAATGTAGATTGGATTGCTTGGCATAGCAATTCGCCATGGGCAGAGAGTTTTGATTGGGTTGATGCAAAAGGTTTTTTGTTTAATAGTGCGGTATTTGCATGGCGTTTACTTGATTTTGGTAGATGGATGATTTGGCTATTTTTGATACTTTTTGCACTATATATATATAAGGTAAAATCGAAAATTAGTATTGTTAATACTCGATTATTTTTGTTGTTAGTTATTTCAATTCTAGTTTATTATTTAATAGTTGTTTTTCATGGGAGTTTGCTTGCTCATAGGTATTTTATTCCAATTTATTTGGTAGCAACAGTACTCTTTTTTGACATATTAAAAAGTTTGCCTCGGTTTAAAAATGCTATTTATATTATAACTATTTTTTCAATTTTAAGTGGTCATTTGTGGGTTTACCCTGATAAAATTGCTCAAGCTTGGGATGGAAGTCTAGCTCATTGGCCGTACTACAATTTGAGAGAAAGAGCATTAATTAAAATTGATAGTCTTGAAATTAATAGAAATAATGTTGGAAGTGATTTTCCTAATTTGGCAAAGGAAAATGAAATTTTGCTCAATGGCTCTAT
>DAOVUO010000532.1 GCA_030632545.1 Bacteroidales bacterium | reverse complement strand
GACAAGACAAACAAGCTGCTTTGTTAAGTATACTAACAATAAGCTCGTTACTATCGATTCTTTTTACTATACCATCATGTTCTATTCTATTTTTCACGCCTTAATTATAATTTTAAGCTTACAAATTTAAACAGCTAATTATTTTTCAACTAATGTGTATGGTAGTTTTAGTGGAGTTTTTGCTTATTTAATTTCAGTTTAAATAAGGATAATTCAAATTTAGTGTAAAACTTGTTTGTAATGTATTGATTGTTAATCTGTGATGCTTGTTTGTAATGTAAAAAATTTATAAGAGAGCAAAGTCCTTTATTGAGCTATTCCAAAATTAAATCCAAAGTAAAATTTCACATCAGGTGAAAATGACTCAAAATCTTCTATTTCTTCAATTTTATTTGGTTGAATCCAATAAGCAATATTTTTTTTATAGCCTAATCCAAACCAAATATCTAATGCACTTTTGCCAATTACATTTTGATTCCCTGCAATTAGGCCATAATCAAGGTATCTAAATTCTGTTGCATAGCCTTGTAATCGGTAGTAATCGTCGGTGAATTGTGCTTTAGAAAACGAAAAATGTGGTGTAAGGTAGTAACCCCATCTTCCATCATATTTATTTTTAAAATAGAATCTGTATTCCAACTGTAATCTAAATCCCCTAACAACCGTTTTAGCCTGATATTGCATTGTTGTATCAATTAATTCGGCCATTGTCAACATCATGCTTTTTCCTAGCAGAGAGCCACCAATAAGAATGGATTGGCCTTTGAATACTTTAGCTTCGTACACTAAACGATATTCTGCTGTAAAAGGAATTGGACCCCACAGTATTGCAAATGGGTTCGTTTTTATAATTGAAGCAGTGCTGTCTTTAATATGATGGATTGGTAGATGCTCAGTTTGTGCTTTAAGAGCTTGTACTAGCCCTAAAATAATCCAAATTAAAGCCAAATACTTTAATTGTTTGTTCATAAAGGCATTCTGGCTTTTGGAACAATAGATAAATCAGCAAATTCGGAATTAAGGTATTTATAATAACCTGTAATGCCAATCATTGCAGCATTATCAGTTGTAAATTTGAATGGCGGAATATGTACTTTTATTTTTGATTTTTTTCCTTCCTCAATTAATGCACTTCTTAGTCCACTATTTGCCGAAACACCACCAGCCACAGCTATTTCTTTAATTCCTGTTTCTTTTATTGCTTTGCGTACTTTATTCATTAATACCTCAATAATTGTGTATTGTAGCGAGGCGCATAAATCTTTTGTGTTTTCCTTCACAAAATTGGGGTTTTTAGCCACACTATCTCTTACAGAGTATAAAAATGATGTTTTTAATCCGCTAAAGCTATAATCATAGCCTTTAACTTTGGGTTTACTAAATACAAAAGCCTGTGGATTTCCATCAGCCGCTAATTTGTCCACTTCTGGCCCTGCGGGATATGGAAGTCCAATAATTTTTCCACATTTATCAAAAGCTTCACCAGCGGCATCATCAATGGTTTCGCCAATGGTTTCCATATCAAAAAAATTTTTCACAAGCATTAGTTGCGAATGTCCGCCTGAAACTAAGAGACATAAAAACGGGAAATTTGGTAAATCCTTTTCAATATTTTTCTCCTTAATAAAATGCGCCAAAATATGTCCTTGAAGGTGATTTACATCAATTAGCGGAATTTTATTTGCCAATGCAAAGCCTTTTGCAAAAGATGTGCCTACAAGTAGCGAGCCTAATAGTCCTGGGCCACGAGTAAAAGCAATGGCATCAATATCATTTTTAGTAATATTTGCTTTTTTTATTGCTAAATCTACCACAGGTATAATATTTTGTTGATGAGCCCTTGAGGCAAGTTCGGGCACAACACCACCATATTTAAAATGTACATCCTGCCCAGCTACAATATTTGAAAGTAAATACGAGTCCTGAATAATGGCCGCCGATGTATCGTCGCAAGAAGATTCTATGGCTAATATAGTTGTGCTCATTTTGTTTTTTTAATGCAACAAAAGTAATGAATTTTCTTACCAATTCCACACGATGGAATGTCCTAAGGGACGATTTCATCGTGTTAACTTATTTCAAAACTTTCTATACATCGGCATAAATGCCGATGCTAATTATAAGAAATATTTTATACCAAACCTCTTTATCTTATTTCTACGGGCTAAAGCCACGTAGCTAATTAGTTATAATCATTCACACATTCCTTTTCCACCCGATGGAATGTCCTAGGGACGATTCCATGTGTTAGCAGTATCACAACTTTAGG
>DAOVUO010000484.1 GCA_030632545.1 Bacteroidales bacterium | reverse complement strand
CCAAAAACTGTATAATTTAAATCGCCAGGCATTAAATCAGCAATTTGTTTTCCTAGTTTTGCTCTTTGGCTACTTATAAAATGATGATTTCCAATGTCAAAATTTTCGGTTGCTTTTATCATTGCCTCTATAATCTGAGGATTGCGATGACCCAGATTAAATACTCCACCGTTGCTATGGCAATTAATTAGCGTTTTTTTACCGCTAATATCTGTCATGTATGCACCATTCCGCTCTCCAATAATAAATTCCATACCGTGCTTTTTGTAGGTATCTACTTTACCCGAAGAGACATGGTTTTTAAAATTCTCAATAATTTGTTTTTTTTCTATTCTTGAATTAGGCATTTTTCGTTTCAATTAGTTTTTTAATTGTTGATTTATATTCTGTTTCCTTTTGATAACAAAGCTTACAATCATCTATTAATTGTTTTTCAGTTTTTGTTTCTATATCTGTATAAATAATATTTTGAAATTCAAGTTCTAAATTATCTCTCAAAGTTTTTATTTTTTCATTAAAAAACTTATTGTATTTCAGAAAGTAAGCAGAAATTTTTCTGTTTTCAATAAAGTATTCTTCTGATTCTTTAGTCGACTGAAAAAGAGAAAAATATTGATTATTGTCGCTTAATATTGCTGGTTTGTAGATGGATACGCAAGGATTTGGTGAGCTTGTATGCCACATAATTTGTTTGTCAGCACGGTAGTCTATCACCATTGACGATGTTGTTTCTGATTTTACTAGTGTTCCAGGATGTACACAAATTGATTTCATTCCTTTGCTTAGTTTATTCTCTGTATTTATATGCGAGCGAAGGGTTAAAAAAACTTGATTTAGATTTTTATCTTGATTTTTAATTTGTTCGTTAGTGTAGTTTTTTCTGAAGTTTCCTTGAGCAAAAAAGGTATAGAATTTACTTTCTAATTCTTTTTTTAGGTTTTTTCCATCTAGTTGTTTGCTAGCGGCGTGATAGTCATTTGTTAAAGTATATGTGTTTGATATTGATGCAAAATTTGAAACGTCTTTTTTAGCCCAATTTTTACCTGAACTTTCTAATACAATTGCTTTATTGCTGTCTTTTATTAAAAACGAATTATGATATTTTAGTGTGCCAGAGTAACTTCCATTTCCACCTTGCCCATACTTTTCTAATAGATTTATAATAAATTTAGCTGCTTCATCTGCATTAGCAGAATTATGCAAGGCTAAACGCAGAATATCCATTCCTAGCAATCCATTTTTAATAAGTTTTTGTTTCGAAAATACTGCCTCGTTTCCAATAGAAACACCTTTTTCGTTTATGCCCATTTCTGCACCCCAAATCCACAAAGGTCTTGATATAAAAGCAGCATAAGGATGTTCGAATTGATTGAAAATTTCTTTTAGTTTGATAAGTGGTCCATCTGTATATTTACTTAGCTTCTCAGAAAGGAAATCAGTTTTAAAATTTTGTCTAGCATTGTGTACAAGTTCAATAATTTGTGGTTCGCCTGGATCTCTGTCTGAGTTTTTGGCAAAAAATGAATTTTGTTTGTTCGTTTTACTGAAAAATGCAAAAGTATCGCACATTGTATTTTTGTTAGATGATTGTACTAAATTGCAAAAACAAATTCAGAACTCAAAAGATTATTATTTTGAATTGAATTTATTTATTTATTGTCAACAAATTATGGTGTGAATATATAAATAAAAGAACAAAGTATAAAGAAACATTATCACACTATCGTATCATTTAAACTGGTGGCACTGTGAATATTGTGACTTTGTTCATTTGCCGCTTGTTTTAACTTTGTCCAAAAGTCATCCGATGAATGATTTTGCAAAATGCTTTATTCTAATTAGTGTAATAATCAATTTGTTACACATTTATAGGATGAGTAAATTACCATTTTATGTATTTTATGACTTTCCTCAACTTTAAAGAGCAGAAATAGTAAATATATTTGTACATAATAATTCGGACTTACTTTTCTTTTTATTTCAAATGATTAAATAGTATTTTTGTAAGCTTAAAGTTTTGCGATTTTGAAAGAAAAGATTGATACGCATATTGAAGCCGAAGACCAAAAAATTGAGGTAATAGGTGCTAGGGTACATAATCTGAAAAATATTGATGTAGATATTCCACGAAATAAACTTACGGTAATTACTGGATTAAGTGGTAGTGGAAAATCATCGTTGGCATTTGATACTATATATGCCGAGGGACAAAGAAGGTATGTGGAAACATTTTCGGCTTATGCACGTCAGTTTTTGGGTAATATGGAGCGCCCTGATGTTGATAAAATAAAGGGATTAAGTCCAGTTATTAGTATTGAGCAAAAAACTACAAATAAAAATCCTCGTTCTACGGTTGGCACGGTTACCGAAATTTATGATTTTTTACGCTTACTTTTTGCACGAGCATCAAATGCTTATAGCTATAACACAGGCGAAAAAATGGTACGTTATACCGAGGCGCAAATCAATTTACTTATTTTTGAGCAATATGCAAACAAGGCAATTTATGTGCTAACACCTTTAGTGAAAGGCAGAAAAGGGCATTATAGAGAATTGTTTAATCAGCTTATTAAACGAGGTTTTTTGCAAGTACGAGTTAATGGAAAAATTAAAGATTTGCGAAAAAACATGCAATTAGTTCGTTATCAAACGCATTTTATCGAGCTTGTTGTGGATAAATTAAAAGTTGAAGAAAATAATCACGATAGGCTTAAGCGGAGTATTGATACTGCAATGGT
>DAOVUO010000198.1 GCA_030632545.1 Bacteroidales bacterium | reverse complement strand
GCCTTTGGAAATAAGGAATAATACTAGTTTAAAAGCAATACTTCACTAAATTTTGGGCATAGCTGCGCTTATTTTACTCCCGTCTTACATCACGAAACTACACAATACTAAGCAGTGGTCGAAAGCTGTGAATCCGAATGTGGTGTGAGAGGAGAATCCACTACTGCCTGATAGTTAGTCGCCTACTCGATTGTCAACATTGTTTTCAATCCGTTAATGAATATTACTAATTAGCAAAGTGCCGAATTCAGAATATTTTTTATCTGGACTGCAAATATTTATTTTTGTTCCTGTGTTGATTAAGAGTTAGTTATTTGCTGTAAAAAACTTGTCAGTTATTTCTTTTAATGTTTTTTTACTTATGGGTTTTGAAATAAAATCATTGCAACCAGCAGAAATTGCTAGTTCTTGCTCTTCTTGTGTAGAATATGCTGTTTGTGCAACAATTGGCAAATCGGGGCGAATTTTTTTTATTATTTTTGTTGCATCAAATCCGTTCATTATCGGCATTTTCATGTCCATTAAAACAAAGTCAATTTTTGTATTTGCTTTACACATCTCAACAGCTTCTTTTCCGTGTTTTGCATGCAAAGTTATTAAATTGAGTTCAAAAAAATTTAATAAGGTCTCTAAATATAAATAATTCATTTCTTCGTCTTCGACAATTAGAATTGTGTATTCATCTTGTTTCTTTATACTTTTTCTGGTGTCATTTTCCAAACGACCTTTTAAGTTCTCTTTTTTTGCAGTCTTATAAGGAATTGTAACAAAAAAAGTAGCACCCTCCCCCTTTTTTGATTGAACTGTAATCTTCCCGTCAAGCAATTCTACACTTTCTTTGACTATTGATAAACCTAGACCTAAACCGCCAACATTTCGGGATAAACTTTTTTCTTCCTGCGAAAAACGGATAAATATCATTTCTTGACTTTCGGGTTTTATGCCTATCCCTGTGTCTTTTACGTAAATTTCTATTTCAGCAGGCTTAATATCCGTTTTGATGGAATAACCAAATTCAATAAAACCTTCGTTTGTGAATTTTAGTGCGTTTTCGAGTAAATTACTTAAAATTGTATACAATTTTGTTTTATCTGTTAAAATTGAACTTTCTTTATCCGTAAGTCCTTTTATTAGATTTAAAGCTAAGCCCTTCTCCTTTGCTTTAATTTCAAAAATTGAAAATAAATCTGAAAGTAAGTCATTTATATAAATATTGCGTACAAATACTTTTTCTTGTTTTGTTCCAAGTCTGGAAATTTCTAAAATGGCTTCAATAATTTGCAATAATTGATTTCCGCTATTTTGTATTATATCAACATATTGTTTTAATTCTTCATTTGTTAAATTGGGGTCGTTGAGTAAATTTGAGAAACCAAGTATTCCGTTTAAAGGCGTTCTTATTTCATGCGACATATTATTTATAAATTCCGATTTTAATTGGCTGCTTTCTAAGGCTTCCCCCTTGGAGATTTCAAGTTCTTTATTTTTTTGTACTAGTTGTAATTCAGCGTTTTTTCGCTTAGTTGTATCTCTTACTACAACAGTAATATTGTCGGAGTTGTTATTTTGCAAAGTCAATTGTGCGTTATACCAATGCTTTTCACCTTGCATTTCTAGGTCATATTCAATGGATTGAGTTATTTTTGTTTGTTTCAAGTTATCAACAGCAAAACTAAATTGTATAATGAATGTATCGGGAAATCCTACATCTTTATAATGTTTGTTTATGAAAAATTCTGGCTGCAGGTATAGATCATCTTTTTTTTTCGCACTATAAAAGTTTAAAAAAACGCCGTCTCCATTTATTGAAAACACGAACTCGTCAACTGAGTTAAGGATTATGTTCATCTCTTTCGTCTTTTGTTGTAGCTCGGTTATATCTGCACCTTGTGCAATTGTAGAAATTATATTTGTATTATCTGAATCGTAAATATTTGCAGAGTTCCAAAGAAAAACGTGAGTGCTTCCGTTTTTACATAATATAGGTATTTCAATTGTTTTCCATTGTTCGCCTGAAATAGCAAGTTCAATTTTTTTCATTATTGCATCTCGCTTTTTTTCACAGAATAAGAATTTTATATTTTTACCTATCACTTCATCAGATGTGTATCCGCTTACTCGCTCGAATGCTTTATTGAAAATCTGTATTTCAAATTGAGTATTCCAAGCAATTATCGGAACATTTGAATAATTTAAAAGGCTCTCAAAATATTTTTCTATATTTTCCATAATTGTATTCACTTTTTGTGCTGATTATTAATTATTGGTAACGGTAACTTATTGCATTACCAGCGATAGCGAAGTTATATCAAGCAAAATGTTAGCAATTGTAATTATTAGCCATTCTTTTTAATAAGTCGCATCATTGCTTTATCAAGCTCATCTGTTTCATTTATCATCATTCTATGTTTTTCGCATTCATTAATTGTGTGTTCTTTTACGTGTTATGCAGGAATTTATCCTGAATGCATTAGTATTTCATTTTCTTTGATTGTTAGAAATTCAATTGTTTTAGTTTCTTTTAGTTCACAATCTACGTTAGTTGCATAAATATTGCAAACTTTTAGGTAAAATATTTTTTCTGACGAACGAATATCTCGTATGCGACATTCTGGATGATGTCATACGATAATTGTTTTTAGCTTGTTTCAAACTTTCATCATCAAGCACAAAGCATTTAATAATGTATTCTTTAAGTTGTTTTGCTGCTCAAATACGAAATTGAGTTGCAATACGTGATTTTATACGTTAACCTTATGAAATTACTATGTCAAGATTATAATGCTCAATATTTTGCTTTACATTCCGTTTGCCTTCTTTTTGAACTATTCAGAAATCCTTAATAGTTGGATTTACTTCCAATTTAGTGAGCAGACTTGAGTTTGATGTTGTATTGCACTTAATATGAGAGTGCTATATTGCTGTATGCAGCTCAAATACAAAATCATTATAAACTATTTAATACACAAAGAATCACTTATTCCACTAAATTGGTAGTAGAACCTTTAATCAAACTTATATACGGTTCTTTTCCTGCAAAAACTATCGGAATTTTGATTATATTTTCAAGCTTTATTTTATTTTCAATTAGTTCTTTATAATATTTATTTTTATCTATTTGTGATGAAGCAAGATTAAGCATTTCATTAATTCGCTTTGAAAAATCTGTATTATTCTCACTATCTTTTTGTTTTTCTAATTGTGCTTATTTTACAGAACTTTTCACAATTTCGATTTCTTCGGTCGTTAATTCGTATAATTTGTAAACCATTTTATCAATTTCGTTATTTGTTTGATTTATTTGGTTTTGGATGTTGTTTATTTCTGCTTTGTAACTGTCAAAATAATCTTCCCACTCGTCTTGTTCATTGAAATTTAGCTTTATTTTTTGCTTTTTAAGTTCCGAAACAAAAGTTTTGAAGTCAAAATTGTAGAAATTATTGAGTTTATTTGTAAATTTTTCAACTTCCAAATTGGCTTTTACCCGTTTTATGAATTTTTCGGCTTTTGTTTGCAGCTCTTTGTTTAACGAAAGCATTAAATCTGCTTTTTCTATGAATGGTTGTTGATTTTCTGTATATTTAGGAACGGGAATTTTGCTGAGGAATTCTTTTTTAAAACGTAGACCTTTATTGCCTAGGCCTCCTCCTGAATAGAAACTTGAGAAAGAATAAAAGATAAGTTTTGAATTTAATATTGATATTAAATAATATAAGTTTTTACCTGTGATAAATGTAATTGTATCATTTGTATAATTCTTATTCTTATCAATGCAAAAAGGACTCTCTGAAGACATTTCTTTCCATACAATTTTTTCTTTCTCAAAATTATCAAGATATGCACAGTTTCTTAGATTATATGGAGTTTTTCCTTTATCATAGCGTTTTTCTAATTTATCATAAAATAAGTCTAAATGTTCTTTGATTGCAGGGTAATTATTTATATCAATTGTTTTAGTCTCTTTATATCCATTATGAGAATTGATTAAGTATAAATTTTGGTAATTTATATTGTATCTACTTATATCTCTACCCCTTAATATGGGCTTGATGATTTCAGTACTTTTGGGGTCTTTTAAAATTAATTCATTTTTTATTTTTCTATCGATAATAAAAGCATCATTAAATCCTGTTTTAATCCCATAATTAATTTCAATATTCCAATCTTTTAAAGATGTTCCTACTGTTTCTATTTTTTTCTTAATTTTCTGTTCAATAGAATTTGATATAGTCCAAATATTTTCTGTAATATCAGTAATTATTACACTGTTTTTGAAATAGTTGCTAAAATCTGTAAATTCCTTTTCATTAGTTAAATCTAATGCTTTTAAACTATATTTTTTTGTAATTTCTTTTTCAAAAATTAAAATATTACTATCAACTGTTGCACTTTCAAAAATTCCACTACCTAAATCAATTAATATTTTAGGATTTGTTTGTTTTGCAAAATATTTTCGTAATTTTTTGCCATAATTTGCTCGCATCCACTTATTAGAAGTAATAAAACCGAGCAAACCTTTTTGTTTCAAAATTGTATTTCCTAATTCATAAAATAAACCAAACAAATCACCAGTTCGTTCAAAAGTTTCAAAATTTTGATTTTGTAAATGAGTTGCCATTTTGCCCATACTCTGAATTTGAACATACGGTGGATTACCAATTACCACATCAAAACCACCTATTTTTTCTCCATACATTTTATTTGGCTCTTGAACAGATTCAATTTTATTTGCATATTCATAAACTTGCTTGGATATTTCAACAGCTTGTTTTGATAATTTTGCTGATTTTTCAGCTTTTTCTTGTGCTTCTTTGCTTTTTTCTTTTATCAGTTTTACATAATCAGGCTTATTTCCTGGTAATTTCTGATAAGATTTTTCCTTTATTTCTGGGTTGAAAATGTGAGGAAATTCTTTGTGCCAGTCAAAAGCCTTATCACCTGCCACTTCTGGGTCGTCAATTAGTGAGTTGCCGCATTTTATATTGCCCGATAAATCTGATAATTTTCTTCCTTTTTGTGCTGTTCGTAACCAAAGCGAAAGTTTTGCAATTTCAACACTTTCTTCGTTTATATCAACGCCGTAAATGTTATTTTCAAGAATTGTTTTGTCAATATCAACAAACAAATTAGATGCATCACTGGTTAATTCCATTATCAAATCGGAAATCAATTTGTGTTCCGATATTAAATAATCAAGAGTTTGATTCAGGAAGGCACCTGAACCACAAGCAGGGTCAAGTATTTTCAATTCAAGTAACCATTTTTTATATTGTTTTAAAGTACTTACAATTATCTCACCTTCTACGGTTAAATTAGTCTTAATTTTTTTTGTTGTTGTAATTTTTCCTTTTTTTGTTTTAAGCTCAACCTCTTGCTTTATTGTTCTTTTAGTTTTGAGTATATATGTTTTACTAATGTCTATTTCATTAATTTTAAGCTCGTTTTTTTTCTCGTTACAAAGCGTGCCAACAGTATTTTCAACTAGGTATTTTGTGATATATTTGGGTGTGTAAAAAATACCGTCTTTTTTTCGTTTACTTTTCTTTTTGTTTATTTTTTCGCCGTGTAATTCGGCTGTAATTTCTTCAATTTCGTTTAATGAATGTTCAAAAATATGACCTAAAATATTTACGTCCACTTCCGTATTAAAATCATATTTGGATAATTTTAGGCTGTCTTTTTCAAGTATCTCATCATCAATTTTTATGTCTGAGATGTCTAAAATTTCATCGTTTTGGAAAAGG
>DAOVUO010000512.1 GCA_030632545.1 Bacteroidales bacterium | reverse complement strand
GGGAAACCGTTAATTACAACTTTGAGATTTATTGACGAATATAAATCAAGGAATGAAAAATTAGCGGATAGTATGAGAAGAATGAGAATTTGTGAAGAATTGGGTAGTGGTATTGACAAGGTAATAATTGAAATAGAGAAATATCAATTGCCTGCACCTGTATTTTTAGATATGGAAAGACATACTAAAATAACTCTTTTTTCTCATATAGAGTTTAATAAAATGAGCAAGAATGATAGAATAAGAAGTTGTTATCAACATTGTTGCTTGAAATATGTATCAAACGAACAAATGACAAACAAGACATTAAGAGAACGTTTTAAAATTGACCCACGAAATTCAGCAATGGTTTCAAGGATAATAGAACAAGCTATAAAATTGGAATTAATAAAAAATGATGGTGAAGAAAATACATCCAAAAAATATGCAAAATATATTCCTGTTTGGGCGTAATTCTTATTTGATTAGTAAGTTGCAAATTAAGAGATAAATTTATAAACAGCTAATTACTAACTACATCTTATTTGATTAGTAAATTGCAAATCATAAAATGACAACGAAAAGATAAATAAAAAGAACCTTAACATCGCATTGGAAAACATCGGTTTTGGCAGCTTGCTTCGGTCGCTTCGCTCCCTACGCAAGCCGCCAAAACCGCCGTTTCCAATGCATTTTCGTTAGCAAAAATTAACAAGTGAAAATATGAAACTACTTTATTATTTTATCATTTTATCATTACTCTTTATGGGATGTGAGTCCAAAAAAAGAAAAAATTATTCTTTAAAAACTGCAATACCAGAGCCCATAAACGAAATAAAAAATGACAGTATAGTTCCTACTAAAATAAGCTATCAGAATCATGCAATACTTGAA
Source organism: Bacteroidales bacterium (assembly GCA_030632545.1). GTDB lineage: Bacteria > Bacteroidota > Bacteroidia > Bacteroidales > DYOH01 > DYOH01. The sequence continues at coordinate 1,593 of DAOVUO010000512.1, read as the reverse complement.
ATAAAAAATACTAGCCCATCATTAGTATTCAATAATTTAAATGAAATCGATACTTCTTTTTATGAAAAGTTTCTAGAGGCTCTAATTTCCAAAACACCATTGAAAAAACCTGAAAAGTTACCAAGTGAATATTCTGAAACAATAGCTCCTATTAAAATAGAATTTGAAAATGAAAAACTACTAATTGCTTCCTACTGGAGTGGCTATTATATGGAACCTCAAGCAGGGCGCACTTTGTAATATTTTCTAAAGAAAACAATAAATTTTTGCAAGTCATTGAAGTCGGTCATGCGATACCAGATCAAGGAATTTTTTCTTTACTAATTAATGAAGGAAAATTTCTTCCAAAACTCACCTACGTAGAAATTGATTCGAATACAATTCAATTGACATTAACAAGTTATAGTTTTAATTGTAAATGGAATGATGGAGTTGTAATTGATAGCAATAATACTGGCAGAAGTGTTTTGAAGGCTTATGAAATAATAAAAGTAGATTCAATAAAAACCGACTTTACTATTGAGGATTTTATTGAGCTTAGAATGAAATAACTTTTGCTAACAATATATAGAAATAATAAGGGTAACTTGCTGATTAATAGCTTATTGCATTAAATAAGCCTCACAAAATCTTTGCGATTTTGCTTTTCGATTATTCAAGTGGTAAAATCCCAAAATTTTGCTACTTTTATAGCTTGAAAGTGAGTCGGTTTTAATCCCTTACTCTCCATACACTGACGATAGGCACAAGCAAAAGAAACGAGACAGAATGATAAATTTGCTACAAGAAAATATTGAAATGAAAAGCCCATGCGAAAATAGCACATTTGGTTTTTTTGCCGACACACTGGCAAACTCGAAAAAACCAAAAGAGCTATTTTTTGCCAACGCACCGTTAACAATGAGAATTGAAATATGAAGAACGAAGCTCATGCAAGAATAAAGATTAACAAACTGCTCGAAGAAGCAGGCTGGAGATTTTTTGACAATGAACAAGGAAAAGCAAATATATTGCTTGAAAATCATGTCAAGATAACTCAGAAAGAAGTTGATGCATGGGGAAATGATTTTGAGAAAATAAAATCAGGCTCATTAGACTTTTTGTTGGTTGACAGTAACAATAAACCTATTTGCGTACTCGAAGCAAAAAAAGAAGACTTACATCCTTTGGTTGCAAAAGAGCAAGCAAGAAAATATGCAAAAACTGTAGATGCTCAATTCATCATTTTATCAAATGGAATTGTTCACTATTTATGGGATTTGAAAAAAGGAAATCCAAAACCAATCTATAAATTTCCTTCACCAAACGAAATTGGAGCAATCAAAAACTGGAATCCTGACAGAAATGCTTTGGCAAATGAGCCTGTTGATGATGATTATATTGTTACTGTTCAAATGCCAGACTACAACGAAAGACCAGATTGGAATGGCACAGTAAAGGAGAGCAAAGATTTTATTTGGGATAACGGACTTCGATTTTTAAGACATTATCAGAAAACTGCTATTCATAAATTACAAGAAGCAGTTACAAATGGCAAAGACAGATTTTTATATGAAATGGCAACAGGAACAGGAAAAACACTGACTGCTGCTG
>DAOVUO010000323.1 GCA_030632545.1 Bacteroidales bacterium | reverse complement strand
TCACTATTTACTGTTGCTGGCTACACTTATGGGCCTCTATTGGGGATGTTTGCTTTTGGAATATTTATGAAAAGTAAGATTGCTGATAAGTGGGTGCCTTTAGTAGCTGTTGTTTCGCCAGTATTAACTTATATTGTGGCACAAAATAGTGTTGAATGGTTTTGGGGATATCAATTTGGCTTTGAGCTATTGATAGTTAATGGTTTAATAACTTTTATTGGATTACTATTTTTGGTACAGAAAAAAGATATATAGACATAAATAAAGCTCTGTATTTTCTGATACAGAGCTTTTTAGTTATTTATAAGGCTGTAGTTTAGGTATTCTGTGTTTAAAAATATTTCTTATGATTAGCATAGGCATTTATGCCGATGTATAAAATGTTTTGATAATTATTGGCTTTAGCCAAAACTATCTGTTGTATTTTGGCTAAAGCCGCAATGCTCTTAATATGAATATATTCCGCAGCATAAATGCTGCGGCTAATTAGATAAAAAATCTTGTTTCAATATAATTCTACCCCTAGTATTGTAATATCGTCAAAGAACTCACTATTATCACGTTTAATATTAAGTTGCTCAAGTAACTCTTGAATTGAATTATCTATTCTGTCGGGTGTACTAAATACATATTCAATTATATTTAAGCGTGTTTCTATTTCGTTGTCGTGCTTTATTTCTATCAAACCATCGGTATAACACAGTAATTTTGCACCTTGCATACCTGTACTTATTTTCTTTATTCCCACTTTTACACTAGGAATCTCATCTAGCATTCCTAGTCCCATGCAACCTGTCATTAAATGTAATGATTCTTTTGTTGCTTTATTATACAAAATAGGTGGATTATGCCCCGCATTTACATATTCTAAAATTTTAGTTTCGTAGTTATATTTTGCTACAAAAAATGTAATAAACTTTTGACCCTGAGCATTTTTACTTATTATTTTGTTTAAACGCTTTATCAAAACATCAAGAGGCATATCAGCAGTAAAAAGTGCATTAAAGTTGGCCTGAAAATTTGACATTAATAGGGCAGCTGCAATTCCTTTTCCCGACACATCAGCTATACAAAAACCAATTTCATTTTCGTTGAACTGAATAAAATCAAAATAATCGCCTCCTACTTCAAAATGTGGTAAATAAAAAGAGGATATGAAAAATTTTTCGTTTTGAGGATAAATTGAGGCATCTGGAATAAGCATCGATTGTATATTAGAGGCAAGTATTAGCTCTTTTTTAAGTGCCTCCTGTTGTAAACTTTTATGAAAAAGCCTTTTGTTTTCAACTGCTACCATAATTATGTTGGTAAGCGTTTGAATAAAATGTAAATGCTTAATTGTTGGGCTCACACCATCTTGCTCTTCATCAATATCGCCTATTAATAAGTATGCTATTGCTCGTTTGTTATGAAAAACTGGAATTATAATATCAAAAGTACGAAAAAGTTTATACTCTTCGGACAGAGTCATTGTTATTTCAGTTATTTTAAGTAGTTCTTTTGTAATATCAATTTTTTCTACCCTATCGTGTTCAAATCCTGATTTAAGAATTATTTTCCAAATACCTTCGTAGTTGTTGAAAATAATTACTTTTCCAATTTTGAGTTCTTCTTTTAGTAATTTCTCATAGCGTGCAAGCAATATTGGAGTTGATACATTTGCATTTATTGCTTGTGTAAACTCTAGTAAAGTATCTAGTTTAAAATTACATAGTTGTAGCCTTCTTATGGCTGCTTGTTTCAACATTAGGGAACGCTTAGTTTAAAGCATCAAATTACAGTTTTATACTGGAAATACAAATTTTTTGTTAATAAAAGTTTATTCTTTTTTGAAAAGTATTGATTTTTAGTTATTACACGCAGTGTGAATGCCTAATTAATGTTGACTATTAGCAGGTTATTTCGATTTTTTCCTATTTCGTGTAGGTTTGGACTCCAAACTATGCGAAAATTTTCTATTTCGTACAGTGTAGGACCCTAAGCTATACGAATTTTTTTTATTTTGCTTAGGTTAGGACCCGAACCTATGCGAATTTTTTCTATTTTGCTTAGGTTAGGACTCTAACCTATGCTAAAATTTTCTATTTCGTATAGCTTAGGACCCGAACCTATGCTAATTTTTTCTATTTCGCTTAGCTTAGGACCCGAACCTATACGAATTTTTTCTATTTCGTATAGTTTGGGATCTTAGCCTATGCTAAATTTTTTCTATTATTTATATTTGGATATTGAATAGTCAATAGTTCCGCTATGTTCAGCATTTAACTTAAAACTTAACTATAATACTTCGTTAAATTTTTATAAACTACTGAAATCCATAGATTTACTAAATTCCATTTTATTTACTATGTTGTTTATAACTAGCGGAATACAGTTTTGAAACAGTAAATTTAGTAAATCTTACCGAACCATTGAACTAAGTATTATTAGATAATTGATCATTGATCATTGATAATTGATATTCATGTTCTTAGATTTTTTCACAAATCCAATCACCCACCTCTGTTGTACTTTTTGCATTTTCTTTTGAAATATCTTCTGTTACAAAAGTTATTGCTAAAGCACTATCAACAGCCTTGCGAATTGCTTTTGCTGCTGCGTCTTCGTTAAAATGTTCAAGCATCATTGCAACCGAAAGGATTGTAGCCATTGGATTTGCAATATTTTTTCCTGCTGCTTGCGGATAAGAACCGTGAATGGGTTCGAACATTGCTTTTCCTGCGCCAACAGATGCAGAAGGCAATAATCCCATTGAACCCGGAATAACTGAAGCTTCGTCTGTAATTATATCACCAAACATATTTTCAGTTAAAATTATATCAAACTGAGTTGGCCATTGAATTAACTGCATGGCTGCATTATCAACAAACATTGATGTGTACTCGATTTCTGAATATTGCGGCTCTTTTGCTATCTCATCAACCGTAGCACGCCACAAACGCGAAGTTTCCAATACATTTGCTTTATCTACCAAACATACTTTTTTCTTACGCTTTAACGATGCATCAAAGGCTAAACGTGTAATTCTGTCAATTTCTTCAACTGTATATTCGCTGGTATCAAAAGCAGATTTTCCATCGGCACTCTTTCCTTTTTTTCCGAAATATATTCCGCCAGTTAACTCACGATATACCACAAAATCAACTCCTTTGATTCGTTCTGTTTTGATTGGTGATTTGTCGTACAATATTTCATAAGTACTTACTGGGCGAATATTTGCATATAAACCCAATGTTTTTCTTATTTTCAATAAGCCCTGTTCTGGACGAATTTTAGCGTGTGGATCGTTGTCATATTTTGGATGACCCACTGCACCAAGTAGCACTGCATCAGCTTTCTTGCATTTTTCAATAGTTTCATCGGGTAGGGGATTCCCTGTTTGGTCTATTGCCACTGCGCCAATTAAACCTTCATTTAATTCTACTTCGAAATTATACTTTTCAGCAGCTACTTTTAATACTTTTAGACTTTGTGCTATTACTTCTGGACCAATTCCATCGCCTGGTAATACGGTTATTTTATACGCCATTTTTTTTTATTATTTAATAATGGTTCAGTAAATTTTTATAACCTACTGAAATCCATAGATTTACTAAATTCCGTTTTGTTTACTATGTTGTTTATAACTAGCAGTCTACAGTTTTGAAACAGTAAATTTAGTAAATCTTAACGAAGTATTGATTTAATATTTACTATTTAAAAATCGACAATCATTATTTGTTATTCAACAATCATATCAATAAGGTTGAGCATTTTTTCTGTTGCTCGTATTGCCGATTTTGTTTGGTCAGATGAAAGTCCTCTGGTTTTAATGGGTTTACCTTTAAATTCCCAAGTGATAACGGTTTCAACCAATGCATCTGTTTTTCCACCAGGGGGAATACTCACAAAATAGTCGGTAAGAACAGGGTGCTCTTTTCCAAGATGTTCGTAAATTTTCCAAAGTGCTTTCATAAATGCATCGTACTGCCCATCTCCAATTGAATTTTCTTCATAAGTTTTTCCATCAATCTCAACTAGGATATTGGCTACAGGTCTCAGTCCGTTTGCCATAGACAGGTTGAAATGTTTAATTGCTATGTTTTTCTGTATCGTTTTATTGTCCAAAACATCAGAAATAATGAAAGGCAAATCTTCTTTGGTTACATTTTCTTTTTTATCACCAAGTTCTATTACTCTT
>DAOVUO010000434.1 GCA_030632545.1 Bacteroidales bacterium | reverse complement strand
TCACAATTTTTCCGTATAGAGCAGAAGCAAAATGAGAATCCACGCCAGAGCTACAGCCGTCAAATACAGCATGTAAATCCCATTTTTTATTAGGTTCACTTACTAAATAATCTTCGCAATAGACTGGATGCGAAAAACCTCGTTTTAATAAATTATATTCTTTCATTTTAACAAACTAATTAATGAATAAAAACTGGTAACTTGCATAAGCAAATAGCATTACACTAATTACCAATTTATAAAAATATTAAAAATCAATTGGTGCAGGAAAACCTTGTCCGGCAGACACTGATGAAATTGACTGTGAAATAAAACCAATCATCTTGCGCAATTCTTTTCCTGATGTACCAACTTTAGCCCAATGGTCAAATCCCATTTCGTTTTTTATTTTTTCAAAACCACTTACCCCTCCTATACCAAATAATATTGATGAAAAAGAAAAAGCACTTTGCTCATCTTGACGAATTGAGTCGAGTATTAGTTTAATTTCGTGGGCATTATGCTTTGACATATTATCCCATCCATCTGTTAGAACAAAAATCAAGGTTTTTGTCTCAATACCTGAATTTTCAAGGTTCTCACGATAATCTAAAGCATTTTTAAGTCCTGTTAATACGGCATCATAAAGAGCAGTTGCGCCTTTTATTCGCTTGGAAAAGTCCATTTTAGGAATACTTGTAATTGGTTTAAATCCATTAGTTACAAACACTTCTGAATTAAATTCCAATACTGAAACAAATAATCGTGGCGCAATATGCGATTTCTGAAGTGTTTGTGTAAAATCATTAAAAGCTCTATTCAAATCCTTTACATAAGAAGTAATAGAAGGCGAAGTATCGACAACAAATACTGCATTTATTGTCTCGTCGGTGTCAATATCATCGGGATTAAAATTCCCAAAGTCTAAATCAAAATCTAAATCTAAAAAATCCATGGCTAGTAATATTTAAGTTAAAAGTTGAAAGTTGAAAGTTGAAAGTTTAATTAAATATGATGTTTAAACTAAACTATCATTTGTAGTAGTAAAACGAACACCCATTTTTTTAGCTCGCTCGTATATAGGGTCGCCCAAAGTTTCGAAACCAGTAACATTTGACATTGCATCGGTAATTACAACAAATTTAGGTGCTAAAGAAGGTGCTTCGTCCAACACTTGTTTCAAACTATTTGCAACACAGTGAGATTTTGCTTCACCAGCCAAATATACATTCTGGTACGATTCTAATGTTTTCATCAATCCATGATTCAATTGAGTTTCTGGTCTGTTTGGATCAGGAATATTTGCACGAAAAGCACCAAAATGCTCAGTAAATGGAAATGTTCCTTTTGCGACTGTTTGATAAAATTTTCCTTTATCAGTCCATTTTATCATTGCAGCTAAAAGAGTAGTATAAATTGCTGCGCCCTCAGAGCCAATAATACAATGCATTGGCCAAATAACGTGAGGATATTCATTTTGCGTTTCAAGCTCTTTTAAATAGGCCAAACAACGAGCTGGGTCAAAACGTGGTGTCCAATTACCTGATTCTACATCATTTGAAGTAATTTGAGTAAAAGGCGCAGGATAGGTTCCATTTTTATCCATCCAAAATTGGGGATGCGAAATGTCATTTGGTTGATGCGAATCTATAGTTACACCAACAAAATCAATCTCTTTAGAATATTTATCAAGCCATTTGGCTAGACGATTCATATCTTCATCAGCTCCACCAACATAAAGAGCTCCATCAGGTTTGCAAAAATCATTTTGCGGGTCGATAATTAATAGTGCATTCTTTTTCATATTTCTGGGTTTAATGTTTATTATTTTAGTTTAAATTTCAAAGTTAAAACCTTTTAAGCTAAGCTCATCAAACTTAGCTTTATCAAATTTGTAGAGTTGAGCCTTTTTGCGGATTGATTTTGGATCTTTTTCATTCAATTCTATAAGCAAATCGGTACTCATTATTTTACGTCTAAAATTTCGCTTATCCAAAAGAATCTCAAGAACAGCTTCGTATAAGTTTTGTAATTGTACCAAAGTGAATTTATCCGACAATAGCTCAAATCCAATAGGTCGATATCTAATTTTACCTTTTAACCGATAATGAGCAGCACGCAAAATTTCGTGATGATCAAAAGCAAGAGACGGAATTTTCTTTAAAGAAAACCAAGCTGCTTTTTGTGCATCATCACCTGCAATTGGGTCATTTTTATCCAAATTTATTAATGCATAATAAGCAACGGAAATAACTCTACCTCGTGGATCACGATTTGGCTCGCCAAAAGTATAGAGCTGCTCCAGAAAAACATTTTCTAAGGAAGTTTCCTCTTTCAATTCTCTTTTTGCTGCTTCGTCTATAGATTCGTCCATTTGCACAAATCCACCTGGCAAAGCCCATTTTCCTTTAAAAGGTTCAATCCCTCTATTAATTAGCAGCACCTTAATAGTTGTTCCGTCAAAACCAAAAACAACGCAATCTACAGTTACCGAAGGTCTGGGATGCTTATAGCTATATTTTTTTTCTTTATCCATCTTTAATAAGTGTTATTTTGACACAAATATACAAAAAATAATTTGACACAAAAATAAAATAGTGTCAAAAATACACTTTTAACAAGAAATTCACTTTTATTAGTTAATCACAACGTGATTTATTTAAAATAATGCACTAATATTTAATAGCTTTCTTATTTTTGCACCTAATTATGAATTTGAAAGAACAAATACCTCTGGATTGGCAAGTACTTTTAAAAGAAGAATTTGCAAAAGAATATTTTATTTCATTATCTGAGAAACTTGTGGAAGAATACAAAGACAAAACTATATATCCACCTAAAAATAAATTATTTAATGCCTTATCATTATCGCCACTAGATAAAACTAAAATAGTTATCTTAGGACAAGATCCATATCACAACGAGAATCAAGCCAATGGACTTGCTTTTTCGGTAAACAAAGGCATCAAACTACCTCCTTCATTACGCAATATATATAAGGAATTAAATACTGACTTAAATATTGAAATTCCTTTTCATGGAGAGCTTACGAAATGGGCAAAACAAGGTGTATTACTAATAAATGCCATTTTTTCGGTTGAAGCTCATAAACCAAGCTCGCATAAAAAATTAGGATGGCAAAATTTTACCGATTCATTAATTAC
>DAOVUO010000453.1 GCA_030632545.1 Bacteroidales bacterium | reverse complement strand
TTAAACTTCCCTATCCACACGATGGAATTTCCTAAGGGACGATTCCATGTGTTAGCGGTTTCACAACTTTAGGCACTTTTAACTATCAACAACTTTTATTCGTTTAAAAAAAATAGGCTGAAATTTAAAATATTATGTAAATTTGATTATTCAATCAACTATAATATGATTCTTATGTTCAAAAAAATACTTTTTATCACCATTGCGGCAAGCTTTGGACTGGGAATTAGCTTTAGTTTTCAAAAAATAAAATATATTATTAAACAAGGCTACGGACAAATAGCCATAATAAATAATGCAAAAAATATTGATGAATTAATTAATTCGACAGAAACTAATGATTCATTAAAAGCACAACTTAAGTTTATACAGGAAGTGAAAAAATTTGCAGAAGATAGTTTAATGCTCGAAAAAACAAAAAATTATAGTACATTTTATGATGCTGGTAAAAAGGAAATTAACTGGTTAGTTTTGGCTAGTTATCCATACAAATTACAAGCTTACGAATGGAAATTCCCTTTTATTGGCCATGTTCCTTATTTAGGTTTTTTTAATCCGAAAGATGCTGAAAATGAAGCGCAAATGCTTAAAAGTTTAGGTTTTGATGTTCGAATTGGACATCCTTCCGCATGGTCGACGCTAAAAGTATTTAAGGATCCAATTTTGAGCACTATGTTGCGTTATTCGAAAGGAAGATTAGCAGAAATTATTATTCACGAAACAACACATGCCACTTTCTTTTTCAAAAATCAAATGGAATTAAACGAGAATTTGGCAAATTTTATTGGAAAAAAAGGTGCAATTTGCTTTTTACACTCAAAATATGGAAAAAACTCACAAGAATACTTACAATATAAATCAGAACTCAGGCGAAAAGTGCTTATTGCTAAATTTTTAAATAAATCTGCCATAAGGCTTGATAGTTTATATAAAAATTATAAAAACGAAAACAATAATATCAAAAAAAAGCAAAAATTTAGATTAGTCCGATTGATTCAAAAAGATTTTGCACAACTTAAAATTTCAGAATTTTCAAAAAACAAAGCAATTAAGGATTCTTTACTTTATAATAACTCATTTTACACCCAATTTTTAACCTATAACACAAAACAACCAATACTAGATTCCTTATTAATAAATAATTACGACAAGTTACTCATAAATTTCATTTCAGATATAAAAATAAAAGTAAAACAAGATATTGAATTATCAGTATATTTAAATCTGAACTAAGAATGATTTTTATTTAGGAATTATTTTTATTTAAAGATATTTTTGCTTATATTTGTCAAATAAAATTAATTTCAAGTAAATAATTATGGCAGTATTAGTAGGAAAAAAAGCACCAAGTTTTAGCGCACCAGCGGTAATTAATGGTGGCGAAGTAATTGAAAATTTTTCGTTAGATCAGTTTGTTGGAAAAAAGAATGTAGTATTTTTCTTTTATCCTGCTGATTTTACTTTTGTTTGCCCAACGGAGCTTCTTGCATTCCAACACAAATTAGCAGAATTTGAAAAACGAGATGTAGCAGTTGTCGGATGTTCTGTAGATTCGCAATTTTCGCACTGGAAATGGCTAAATACTGAATTAAACGATGGTGGAATTAAAGGTGTTAACTACCCATTAGTTGCCGATCAATCAAAAACTATTGCCGAAAATTATGATGTATTAGCAGGTAATTATGATTATAATGAGGATGGTGAAATTAAATTTAGCGGTACACCTATGGCTTATCGTGGACTTTTCCTTATTGATAAAGAAGGTGTGGTACGCAATCAGGTTGTAAATGACATGCCTTTGTTCATAAGTATGGACGAAGCTTTACGTATTGTTGATGCATTACGTCACTTTGAAAAACATGGTGAGGTTTGTCCTGCTGACTGGAAAGAGGGCGACAAAGCAATGAATGCTACACAAGAAAGCGTTGCTCAATATTTAGGTGAATTGAAATAAATTTTTTATAGCCGCATTTTGACAAAGATAAATAGCCAGCCCCGAACAACGGGGAAGTATTTGTGGGGTAAAAGTCGCTTATTATAAATAAGCGGCTTTTTTATTTTACTTTGTAATATCAAAATATTCATTAATTGTAATCACCTTTGCATAAGGACTTAATGACGATAAAGTCGATTTGTGAACATCAATAGACTTTATTACATACTCGTTAAATTTTAAATCTTTTGTAGCACAAGCATCTTCCACAAAATAGCATACAAAACCCAAATCGTGAGCAGCTCTAGTAGCAGCTTCGGCACACATGTGAGTTTGCATTCCGCAAATTACAAGAGTATCAATTTGTCTAACTTCCAGATAATAGAGCAAATCTGTATTTAAAAATGCATTTACTTCATCTTTGCTAATTATTTTTTCTTTTGCTAATGGACTTACTTTTTTATGAATTTCTCCGCCGGGCTCAAAATTGTGTCGTACATGAACAACTATTTGATTATTCTCACGAAACGACTTGAGTAAAATAGCCGCATTATCAGCAGCCTTTTCGGGTTCAACGAGTGCCGATTTTCCTCCTGGGAAATAGAAATTTTGTATATCAACAAGTAATAAAGCTGTTTTTGAACCAGTTTGAGCGTAACTTGCACTTATAAAAGATATAACAAAAATAAAACTAACAATTTTTTTCATATTCATAGATTTTAAGTTTTTTTCAACTTTACGAATTTACAACAAGTTTTGGAAATGTAAATTTTTACAGTTTTCAATTCCCTGAAAGGTGGAGTGGGATAGGGGGATTGTGATAATTCCAAAAAAACATACTTTCTATTTTTTATTTTTAACCTTAGTAGAAATTTTTATTTCCAAGATTTAAAAAAACAGTAGCAGTTTTATTTTTCTACTAAGGTTAAAGTGTGGTTCGCTATTATTTTTACTACGGTTAAAATATTAAATATTAAATTTTTAAAGGATTTTATTTGTTTTTCAAACCTAAGTAGAAAAATAAAATCCTCTGCTATTTATTTCAGTCTTCCATACTGATTATCA
>DAOVUO010000540.1 GCA_030632545.1 Bacteroidales bacterium | reverse complement strand
CCAAATGAAGCTAGCTTGTTGGTGGATAGGATGGAGGTGCTGATTTTACGAACAGGCGAAACTGGGTTTCATTTTGTAGATGAGGCTGCACCTCCAGCACTGATGAAAGCCATTGCTTTAGAAATAATTAGACGAAAGCTCAGTGTTACATGGTGGACAAATATAAGGTTTGAAAAGAGCTTTACAGCAGATGTTTGCAAATTGCTTAAAACATCAGGTTGTGTTGCTGTTTCTGGTGGTTTGGAAGTGGCTTCGGACAGATTATTAAAATTGATAAACAAGGGAGTTACGGTGGAACAAGTAGCAAAAGTAGCCAGTAATTTTACCGAAGCAGGAATTATGGTTCATGCCTATTTGATGTATGGTTTTCCTAGTCAAACAGCGCAAGAAACCATTGATAGCCTCGAAATGGTGCGTCAAATGTTTGAGCTTAATATTGTACAATCGGGTTTTTGGCATCAGTTTGCACTAACGGCGCATAGTGCAGTGGGCTTAAATCCTGCCGAATATGGAATCATTCCCGAATTAGCAAATATCACTTTTGCAAATAACGACATACAGTTTAAGGATAAAACAGGTATTAAACATCAAAAGTTTAGCTATGGACTAAAGAAATCGCTTTTCAATTTTATGCACGGAATTGGTTTTGATTTTCCTTTGCACGATTGGTTTGATTTTAAAACCCCTAAAACAACTATTGATAAGGATTTTATACTTAATTCCATAGAAAACGAAGTTCTTATCGAACCAAAAGCCACAGCAAAGCTTGTATGGATGGGCAGTGAGCCAATTGTGTCTTATGATACCAGAACGAAAAAAGGCAAGACTCGCCAAATTATTAAAATGCAATTCCATGATAATACTCTGAGTGTCGAAATTTCAATGGATAAGGATAAAGGCGAATGGTTTATTTTTATTTTAAATCAGTTTTCGATATATAATAATGATTTACATTCATTTGCTCAATTAAAAGCCGAATATGAAAAACAGTTTGACGAATTTGAGCATTTCTGGAATTCAAAACCAATGAATACCCTGCGTGAGAATGGATTGCTTGTGCTATGAATTGGTTTTTGTAAAGTAGATTGTATTCCATAAAAAATTTTGTAAATTTGATGTAATGCAGTCAGGGATGATATAATTGTGGTTTAACAAACAAAATATGGATTATAAACTCTTGCCAACACGAAATAAATAAATAAAACTACAAAATGGATTTATAATAAGGTGGTTGTTATTGTCCGTCAGTTATTTATTGCTATTCGTTGTTCAGCATTAAAATAAGCCAAGTGAAACTGAGCAAATTGATAATAATAATAGGAATTCTTTTAGTCTTAAGTTACATTTTGAAAGACTACTTATATGATGAATTCTGGATTTTCGGATACTTACCTATTGGAGTGTTGAGCCTTGTATTTGTGATTATTTTGGGACTATCTATTTTAAAGAAAAATAGACATTCCATTATGATTGGATTTCTGACTATTTTATCAATAATAATCGTAGATAGTTTTAGTTGGGAACTATTTAAGAGCAACAAGATTCTTGAAGCGAAATTGATAGACGACTTATCAGGTATGAATTTAGTTTTGAGAGAAAATAACGAGTTTGAATTGCATCGTTATTATATGTTTGGCGACGAATGGTTTAAAGGTGAATATGAATTACAAGGAAATAAAATTATTTTTCACGACAAACCCTATGATAATGACTTTATTCCTGATACAGTTACAATATTAGATGATAAATTAATATTAGAATTTGATGAATCTGGAGTTCCAAATACTCTATTTGCGAGTTACTTTGAAATTGAATTTAATGCACTTACTAAATAGAATGAGATAATAATGCAGCACAACAAAAGCTAAATTTAATATTTGGAGGATAGTACAATATTTAAAGTAAAATGTAAATTGACCAATGTTTATGTCTTTATAAGTAAAGAATTAGCATTGGGGAAAAGGATTTTTGAACTTGATTTTTACTCAACCTTATACTGAATAATAAATGAATAAGCCAAAGACAAATATACAGCTCACATACATACAAACAGGAAAGCTAAGGTATGGATTATCCTATTCAAATAAGTACGAGAATTATTTAGAAGCTTTATGTAAATAGTAATTTAAACCACGCATAATATGCGAAGTATATTGTATTTGCGGAGAATAAT
>DAOVUO010000018.1 GCA_030632545.1 Bacteroidales bacterium | reverse complement strand
TACACTTAGCGGCATTTGTTGGAATAGACGGCTATCTTAATATTATTCAGCACGATAGTATTTCCGAATTTATGGCTTTGGGAACAGATGCTAAAACCCTCTATCCTACTCCACACTTGATTTACAGACGATTTGTTGGCGGAACAATATCTACACCAATTTTTGTTGAAAATAAATTAATTGTGGCACTAGACGAAGCACTTTATTTATTTGAAATACAAGCTAATGGAAATGTTGTAGAGCTAGCAAAACATAGTCCAATTGAAATTGACGCTACACCAATTGCTATGGATGGAAAAATATATATTGCCTCGCGAGATGGTTATTTGTACTGTTTTGGACGAAAATAATGGTTAATGCCGCTATTGTAACAAATTGATTATTTTCTATTGATTATTTGGCAATCGCAAAAGTGTTTTTTCAAATAACTTTTTACTCAAAATATGAATTTGTGCCTTGTTGGAATAAACGAAGCAAAGCCTCTAAAAATAATTCAACGGCGGCAGAAGCCGACCACCGAACATTGGACTAAACCCAATTTTCGTATTTTAGATTGGCAATTCTCTTAAAATGTTTTTCATTATTTGTAACTAAAATTAGATCATGTGCAATTGCTGTAGAGGCAATTAATAAATCAAAATCGTCGACAGGAGTGCCCACATTTTCTAATCTTACTTTTTCTTTAGCATATATTTCTAAAACATTAGATATAGGCAATACAGTTATATTATCTTTAATATCTTCAACTACAACTCTGTTTTTGTTTTTCTTTTTACTTTTTTCAACTCCGTAAAAAAGCTCAGCAATAGTAATTTCTGAGACAAAACAGTTTTCTAATCCAATTTCGTCAAATTTATTATTAAGCTCATAAAATCCTTTAATATAATATATTAAAATATCTGTGTCTATTAAATATTGTTTCAAAACTCATCAATTTTTCGATTAAACCTTCTTGACTGTCTAATATCCTTTATTATTTCATCAGGAGATTCATCTCCTTCCCATGCACCAAAAAGATGACTAATTGATTTCTTTTTTTCATGGATTTTTTTTCTTAACGATTTTGAAAGAAGCTCAATTAATTCTAACTGAAAATCAGGGTCTAAGTTTCGTAATAAATTGTAATACTTATAAACCGTTATGGAGTTTGATTTAATCATTTTGTAGTTTCAGTTTTATCAAAGATACAAATATTATTCTCAATTTTAAAATGGATAAATTATTGGCTGGTTTCTTATAATCTAGGGTGGTTTTTATTACCCCCTTGCTCAGCTTAGGCTCTGAGTCGAACAGAAGTGTCGTAACAAATTTTCTATTGATTATTTATTATTTGGCTATCGCAAAAGTGTTTTTTTCAAATAATTTTTGCTCAAAATATGCATTTGCGCCTTGTTGGAGTAAACGAGGCAAAGCCTCTAAAAAATAATTCAACGGCAGCAGAAGTCGACCGCCGAACACAGTTGTGCTTTTTTATAGCCTTGGTTAAAACAAAAGTAAAAACGGTCAAGCTTATTTAACCAGTAACCAGTCAACTCAGTAACCAGTAAGCATTTACCCTTAAACTACCAATCTTTTTCAAGTTTTTTCTTAGTAGATTTTCCCTTTTGCTTAGCAAGTTTTTGTTGTACTTTTTTATCACCTTCTTCTATCGCCTTTAGTATGCGCTCAGCATCTTGCTTACTAATTTGCTGATTTTGTGCTTCCTTTTTATTATTCTCGTTTTCTTGCTTATTTTGATTTTCTTTATTTTCCTGATTCTTATCTTCCTCGCTTTTATCCTGTTTTTTGTTCTTATTTTCTTGATCTTGCGGATTTTCCTTCAACTTTTTCTGAGCATAAGAAAGATTATACTTAGCATCGGCATCATTTGGCTTATATTTTAGCGATTTTTTGTATGCAGCAACTGCCTCCTTAAACTTTTGCTGCTGCATATACGTATTCCCCAAATTATAATTTGATTTTGCTAAATATTCTGCACTTACATTTTGCTCACTCGAATTACTGTACTGCTTTATTGCTTCTTCGTATTTTTTTTGAGCAAACTCTGTATTCCCCAAATTATAATTTGCAACAAACGACAATGGATTTTGATTTATAGCAGTAGTATAATTTACCTGTGCATTTGTATAATTTTTATTATCAAACTCTTTATTCCCTTCTCGAATATGCTTATTCTCAGTTTGTGCTAACAAAGAGCTACTTAGGTATAATAAAATACTAAAAGTGCTTATAAATAATACTGTAATACTTTTTAAATTCATAACTAAGCTTTTTTCTTAGATTTGATAAAATTTGTTTTAAAAAGGCTAAAATTCTCCAATCGTTTTGGTTTTCTGGGTAAAATAAACATTTCTAGCATCAATAACAATAAGGCAATAGCGAAAAAATATTGAAATTGCTCGTTATATTCAGCAAATTGCTTTGATTCAAATTTTTGCTTATCTAATTTTTGAATTTCATCATATAAAGCCTTTAATCCCGAATTTGTTGTACTTGCCCTTACATACACCCCTTTTCCAACATTTGTAAGCTGAACAAGCATATTTTCGTTTAGTTTACTAACCACTACACGTCCATCTTTATCCTTTCTATAGTCCTTTTGTCCGTATTTATTATAAACTGGAATTGGGGAACCCTCTGGTCGTCCCATTCCAATAGTATGAACAGTAATTCCTAGCTTAACAGCCTCTTTTGCAGACTCAATAGCACCTTCCTCGTGATTTTCGCCATCAGTAATAATTACAAGTGCTTTACCAGCTTTAGTTTCAAAATTAAATGATTTTATTGCCAAATCAATAGCCGCACCAATTGCAGTACCTTGCTTTCCAACCAAATTTGTTGATACATTAGCTATAAACATACGTGCAGCACCATAATCATTAGTTAATGGTAATTGCACATAAGCATCACCTGCAAATATAATTATACCAATTCTATCACCCTTTAGTTTATCAAGAAGTTTTAAAATGGCAAGTTTTGCTCTCTCCAGCCTATTCGGTTTTATATCTTCAGCGTTCATACTATTCGACACATCAAGCGCAATTATTAAATCTGAGCCTTCTTGCTCACTTTCCTGTAACTTAGAACCAAACTGAGGTCTTGCCTGACCCACAACAATTAAGCTATACGCTAAAACAAGCACCATAAATGCACTGATTAGACGAAAACTAGAACGGCCAGAAATAATTTTACTAACTACGTGTGCATCTCCTAGTTTTTTCCTTTTTTGGCGTAGAATAAGATTTCCTATCCAGAAAATGAAAATCAATAAGATAAGCATTATTCCACCGTAAATTAATATATTTTTATCAGCAAAAATAAATCGTGCTGCATCCATAATTCAAAATTATTAGGGTAAATGACGTAATATTGTATATTTCAATAGCATTTCTACGCTTATTAAAAGTAAAGCAATAAGTCCGAACCAATAAAATTGTTCTTCCTTTTGGCTATATTGATGTACTTTTATTTTTGTTTTTTCTAGCATATCAATATGCTCATAGATACTTTCCAGTTCAACTTTAGATTTTGCTCTAAAATATTTTCCATCAGTAGTATTTGCAATTTCGGTAAGCGTTTTCTCATCAATTTCTACTTTCATTTGCTGATACTGAATACCAAACATAGTTTGTACCGGATAAGGTGCAGTTCCTTGTGATCCAATTCCAACAGTATAAACTCGTATACCAAATGTTTTTGCCAATTCAGCTGCTGTAAGAGGTGATAATTCACCAGAATTATTTACACCATCGGTAATTAATATAACCACCTTACTTTTTGCAGAACTTTCTTTTAATCTGGTAATTGCATTTGCTAAACCTAAACCAATTGCAGTACCGTCTTCAATCATTCCGCTTTCCAACTGATTAATTAAATTAATTAACACAGCTTTATCCGTTGTAAGTGGACATTGAGTAAAACTTTCGCCACTAAAAACAACCAAACCAATTCTGTCATTATCCCTACCTGTAACAAATTTAATTGCTACTTGCTTGGCAGCTTCTATCCTATCTGGTTTAAAATCACGAGCCAACATACTTCTCGAAACATCGAGTGCCAACACAATATCTATTCCTTCAGTAATTACATCTCGCTTAGCATAATGAGATTGTGGCCTTGATAACACAATAATAATAAGGGTTAAAGCAGCAATTCTGAATACAAACAATAAATGTCGAAGATATGTCCGAAAACCAGTTCGCATATTTGCAAAAGCTGCTGTTGTACTCAAACTAATAGT
This sequence comes from Bacteroidales bacterium, assembly GCA_030632545.1. Lineage (GTDB taxonomy): Bacteria > Bacteroidota > Bacteroidia > Bacteroidales > DYOH01 > DYOH01. The sequence continues at coordinate 9,632 of DAOVUO010000018.1, read as the reverse complement.
TGGATACCCCTTTGTGTATTTTAGTATATACCAAACAATTATAGGTATAAGTAATATGTTTAGGTATAGAAATTCTGGATTTGCAAATTTATAGCCCATCATATCTGTTCAGTATTTTCAGTTTTAATATCTGTAACTCTTATTTCTTCGGGCTTTGTTGCCTGAACAAAACCATAAGCTCGCATAAGCGATTTTTCGTTTTCGGCTGGCAATGCCTTGTATTTAGCAAATTTCACATAATCAGACAATTGCAACAAAGAATGAATATCTTCTTCTAATTCGGTTGAAGTATGTTTATAATACCTTAACTGTGTTCTGATTATCTCAGTTGTAGTTTCTAATGCAATTATATTGAATCTACGCTCCATATATAATCTAAGAATTTCAGAAAGTTCTGAATAATAATCCTTAGTTTTACCTTGTTGCCATAACTTTTTTTCAGTCAGCGTATCTAAATTATCAAGTGCTTCGATATGCGGCTTTATTTTTATTATAGGCTTAATTGATAGATCTATTTTTCTTTTTCGTATTCTATAATACCAATATAACACAAATAGAATAATTATAATTAGAGCCAAAACAAAATACCAGTATTTTTTCAGAAATTCTTTTGTAAGAATCCAAAATTCAGCAAAACTAAATGGTGTTTCAATATTTGCTTTATTAGCTATTATTTTTTCCTTAAGAGCTGTATCAATTTTTGTTTCTAACTCATTATTCAAATCCTGATAATCAACAAATAAAGTAAGATCATTTGAATAAATAGTATCAGGAATATCTCTACTAATATCTACGGCAGCTAAACCACCAAAAACATACATTGCCGAATCATAAGCTGAAATAGTAAATTGTTTTATATACTTTTTACTGTCAATTCCAACAATTGAATCAAGCTTTGGCTCACCAACAATTTCTACTCCTTGAGCAATAGTATCAAATATTATAGGGAATACAATTTCGCTATTTTTATCTACTTCTACGCTAAGCCATAAACTTAAAGTATCACCAACTAATATTCTATTTTTAGATAATTGTGCCTTTAACTCAAGATTTTGTGCAAAATTTACTTGAGCAATCAGTATTAAAGCTAATAATAATCCTATTTTCCTTATCCACATAGTTTTACCTTCTTTTAAAAAGCTGCACAAGAGGCTTTACATAATCAATATCTGTTCTTAATTTTACATAATCAACGCCACTTCGCATAAAAGTTTCGTTTAAAAATTGATTATGCTCAATCCACCATTTTTTATACACTTTTTGAACTCTTTGAGAACTAGTATCTACCCAAAGTTCTTTCCCTGTTTCAGAATTCAATACTTTTAAATCGCCAACTTTAGGTAATTCTTCATCATGCCTATCGTATAGCTGCAACACAATCAAATCGTGCTTTTTATTTGCAAGCTTTATTGAATCAGAAAATTTTTTATCCAAAAAATCAGAAATAATAAAAGTTGTACAGCGTTTTTTAATCACATTAGTCAAATATTTTAGTGCTTGGTCAATATCCGTACCTGCACTTTCTGGATGAAAATCTAAGGCTTCACGAATTATACGCAAGGTATGTTTTTTTCCTTTTTTTGGTGGAATAAATTTTTCAATTTTATCACTAAAAAAAATCACTCCTACTTTATCATTGTTCTGTATTGTACTAAAAGCTAAAACAGCAGCAAGTTCAGTAGCCAAATCTTTTTTAAGAGATTTTATAGAGCCAAAATTTCCTGAAGCACTAACGTCAATCATCAACATAATAGTTAGCTCACGCTCCTCCTCAAATATTTTTAAATACGGATGATTAAAACGTGCAGTTACATTCCAATCTATACTTCGTACATCATCGCCAAACTGATATTCGCGAACTTCGCTAAATGCCATACCACGTCCTTTGAAAGCACTATGATATTCGCCTGCAAAAATATTTTTCGATAATCCTCGAGTTTTTATTTCAATTCGACGAACTTTTTTTAATATTTCTGATGTATCCATTATTTAAGGTACTTGAACGGTATTCAGAATTGTATTAATTATCTGGTCAGCATTAACATTTTCAGCTTCGGCTTCGTAACTTAATCCAATTCTGTGTCGAAGTATATCCTTAGCTACATGCCTAACATCCTCTGGCGTAACAAATCCTCTACGACGTATAAATGCCAATGCTTTTGAAGCTATAGCTAAATTTATTGTAGCTCGTGGCGATGCACCATAATTTATCCAAGGACTTAATTTCTCCATTCCATAATCAAAAGGGAATCTGGTTGCAAAAACAAGGTCAACAATATATTTTTCAATTTTCTCGTCCATATATACTTCCTTAACAATCTCCCTAGCTCTTAAAATATCATCAGGATTAATTACTTTATTTGGTACAGGAAAATCTTTTGCAATATTCTCTCTTAAAATCAATTGCTCCTCTTCTTTTTTTGGATAATCTATTATCACCTTAAGCATAAATCGGTCTATCTGTGCTTCGGGCAAAGAATATGTACCTTCCTGCTCAATAGGATTTTGAGTTGCTAATACTAAAAATGGCTTTGGCAATTTATATGTAGTATCGCCCAAAGTTACCTGCCGCTCCTGCATTGCCTCTAATAATGCACTTTGAACTTTAGCTGGAGCACGGTTAATTTCGTCGGCAAGAATAAAATTAGAAAAAATAGGCCCCTTTTTAACTAAAAACTCCTCATTTTTTTGACTATAAATCATTGTTCCCAATAAATCGGCAGGAAGTAAATCGGGCGTAAATTGTATTCTATTGAATTTAACATCAACAATTTCAGATAAAGTACTAATTGCAAGAGTTTTTGCCAAACCAGGAACTCCTTCGAGCAGAATATGACCATCGGACAAAAGCCCAATAATTAAGCTATCAATTAAATGCTTCTGCCCAATAATTACTTTACTCATTTCCATTGAGAGTAAATCTATAAAAGCACTTTCCTTTTCTATTTTCTCATTTATTTCTCTAATATCAATAGTTGTGTTCATATTTATTTCAATTTTACTTCATCACAAATGTATAATGTGTTTTTGTGCTATACAACGTTATTTATACATTATAAAACTCTTTAACTTTTTTTAACTGCAATATAGTATATATAAATACCTATACAATAACTGTATAATGTAGCATATAGAAGCATCATAAAACTATAGTTTTATTAAAAAAAAAGTTAATAAAGCTATAGAACCAAAAGTTTTTTATATTTTAGCTTAAGTTATTAACGCCTATTTAAGTTGGCATAGATAATGTATTTCTTTACTTTTGTTATGGCCATAATTTTATAGTTAATGAGATTATTAAAAAACTTCGAAATACAGACTAAAATAAGCATTCTTAGTGCTGGTCTTTTGTTTATTGCTTTTTTTATATTAGGTTTTATTGTTTTTGATTTTCAAAAAAAACGAGTTGAAAAATCATTTAATGAAAATATAAACTATCAACTTCAGGCAATTGATAATTCTATAGCCACATTAAATTCACGGAAAAGAGAGCAAATTAAAAAAGGTTTGGACTTAGCCTCTTTTTTAATGCAAGAAACTTACACTATTAAGGAAACTGTTGAAGATTTTGAAATACAAACTCGCAATGAAAGTACTCACGAAAGTTATCCTCTGAAAGTAAAAGTATGGCGAAGTCAAGGAATGAGACTACATACAAATACTGAAATGGTAGATATGATTCGTCAATTTTCTGGTTCAGAAGTTGGTATTTTTCAGCAAACTAAAAAAGGCTATGTTCAAATAAGCACAACAATTTTAAACAGAAGAGCTGAAAGAGCCAACGGTGTTTTTTACCCAAATTCAGCATCAATTAGTAAAGTTATTGAAAAAGGTGAAAAATTTATGGGTCAATTAAGCTTTGATGGCATAGATTATATAGCTAATGCTAGACCTTACTACATAAGAGGGCGAATTAAAGGTTTTATAGTTGTGGGTAAGCCTGTTTACATTAATTATGAAATAGAACGAATACTTGATAATTTAAATCTAATTCCAAACTCTACTTTAAATCTTATTAATACAAGAGATAAATTAGTTTATTCAAGTAATGAATTAAAAATGAGTTTTCCTGTTTCTATTTCTAGTCTAAAAATTAGTAATTCAGAGTTAAAAATATTGAAAGGAATTGAAGATGAATTTGTCAAGAAATTTTTTTACATCAAATTTTTGAAATCAATAGATTACTATCTTGCTCTAGAAATACCCGAAGAATCAGTATTTGTTAATCTAAATAATTTCAGATTAATGATGATTATTGCAACCGTTATTGCTGGTTTTTTCTTGTTTGTTGGACTCTACTTAATATTCAAAAAGTTTTCAATAGATATAAAAAACTTACTGTTAATAATGGAAGATTTTGCTTTAGGTAAAAATGTAAGCTTTAATGCTCAAACCTTTAGCAAGGAAATTGAAAAAATGATTTCTACTCTAAAATCAATTAGTAATAGTAATTTAGAAAGAGCAGAATTTGCAAAAAACCTTAAAAGTGGTATGCTCGATTCTGAATTTAGAGTATTAAGTAATGAAGATACTCTTGGAAATTCATTAATAGAACTTAGAGAAGCACTCAAAATAGCCAGTCAAACTGTAAAAGAGACTCAAGAATATGACGAAAAGGCTAAATGGTTTAATACAGGAAAATCAAAAATTTCTGATATTTTAAGAGAGCACTCAAGTAATATTATTGGACTTGGAGATGAATTAATAAAAGAAATAATTCACTTTCTTAATATTCCTTTGGGTGGTATATTTATTATTAACGAAGATAAAGCACGTAATAAATACTTAGACTTACTCTCTGCTTATGCTTATGATAGAAAGAAATTTTTAGAAACAAAAATTCTTATAGGTGATGGTTTAATTGGTGCTTGTGCAGAGGAGCAGTACACTATGCACGTAAAAGGATTACCTTCTGATTACGTTAAAATTGAATCAGGGCTTGGCGGAAAAGGACCTGATTTTTTACTACTAGTGCCTGTTATTGCAGACAATAATACATTAGGGGTAATAGAGCTAGCTTCATTTAAAGAATTTTCTCAACAAGAAGTTAAATATATTGAAGCGATAAGTGAAGCAATAGCTTCTACCATTACAATTACAAGACTAAATACACAAACAAGTATTTTATTAGAGGAAAGCAAAGAACAAATTGAATATTTAGAGCAAGAACGTGATAAATATTCTCAAGAACTTGGCTCATTGCAGGTGAAATTTGATAAACTAAAAAGAGATTACACTGATACAGAATTTCAGTATAAAACTCAAATAGTTAAAAAGCAAATGTCTATCGACAATCTTAATCGACGACTAGAAAATTTAGATACTAATATAGATAGTAAATGAAAATTAAACCAAAATATGCTTTCTCGATTCTAAGATTGACCAAAATAACTGGATTTGTTGCAATTGCATTTGCTATTTTTCTCTTATTATTTTTAATTTTATTAAATAACCAGAAAAATAAACTCGCATTTCTAGAGCATGATTATTTTAGAAGTAAGCAAATGATAAATAATCTTAATACTTTTTCAAATAATTTATCAACAGTAAGTCTTTATTACTCAATGGGCAAAGATAATACGATTTTAAATTATTATAACGATATTGAAAGGTCTTATCGTTATAATACACCCTTTTACTGGAATAGCTATCATATTAATTATTATTTATTAGAGCAAAAACTTCCATACACAAAGAAAAAACCTTTACGTTTAAAAAATGAGCTCGAAAAAATTGTCTTAACACCAGAGATAAAATCACATTTCTACGATGCCTACTATCTTATTAAAAAACAAATTAACGCCGAAAACACAATTATCTCACTCGGAATTGATGAGCAAAACAACAATAATCCTATCACTATAAAAAGTATATCACATACATTAGATTCAATTGAAATTGATACATTGTTTGTACTAGATACTATGATTATTGACACATTACATCATAAGCATACAATTATTAATCAACAAGTTTTGCTTGATTCTAGCTACATTCCTTCTTATTATTATTTTTATCAACCAAAATATTTATATCAAAAATTAAAACTTTACGATAAACTATTTACATTAAGTAATAAAATTGAAACTTATTATACCAATAGTTCAAATAAATACAAAAGCAATATAAATACCATAACAAATTTACTTTACATTATTTTATTTAGTTCAATTATTTTAGTAAGCTTATTTACTACTTGGGGCATCAAACATGTAAGTAGCGGACTAAATTTAGCTTTAGACTACCTTACAGCTCTAAAAAATGGAGAAAAAGTTAATATAAATGAAAATATTCCATTGGTTGAGATTATTAAAGTAGAAGAAAATATAAAAAGTATTGAAAAGCAAAAGGATGATTTAACTGAATTTGCTAATAATATAGGTGCAGGTAATTTAGACTATGAATTTTCTGGTATAAAAGATTCAGTTGGAGATGCAATGCTTAAAATGCGTGATGAACTTAGAAAACTTGTGAATGAATCCAATGAGCGTCAGCTAAAAGAACAAAAAGATAATTGGGTAAATGAAAGTTTAGCTAAGTTTAACGAAATTCTTAGGAAATCTGATTCTGAAGATAAATCCAATTTTCATATGAGTGTACTAAAGCAAATTCTCAAATCATTGGATGCTAATCAAGGTGGAATTTTCGTAACAAAAGAGGACAAAAATGGACTGTATTTTGAGCTAATGGCATCTTATGCGTATGATATTGAACGAAAAAATAAGAAACAAATTCGTGCAGGAAAAGGGGTTTTGGGAAATATTATCTACGAAAAAAATCCAATTTATCTTGACAAACTTCCTGAAAATTATTTAGAGCTTACATCAGGTATTGGAAAAACCACTCCAAAATATCTTTATATTCAACCATTACTTGTAAGTGCAAAAATTGAAGGCGTTATTGAGTTGGCTTCCTTTAAACCAATAGAAAATCATCACCGAAAATACTTACAAAGAGTAGGTGAAAACTTAGCTTCTGTTATGGCCACAATGCACAGCCAATATGAAATGAAAATTTTATTAGAACAATCAAAAATACAACACGATACTTTAGCTACTCAAGAAGAAGAACTTCGCCAAAACCTTGAAGAATTAAGTGCTACTCAAGAAGAAATCTCTCGTAAAGAAAACGATATGAAAAAAATTGAATTAGCATTAAATAATGGACTTTTAAGAGTTGATATGAATTCAAAAGGTCGATTATTATCTGCTAATCCACTATTTTTGAAGGCATTTAGTGTTAGTTTTTTAGAAATGAGCGGATCTAATTTTACTTTATATCTAAATAGAGAATTAGAAGAAATTTTTTCAATAAAATGGAAAAATTTAATACGCAAAAAAGCAGGATTCACATTGGAGGGATATTTTCAATTACATTCCGAAAGACATTATGTTATAGGTACATTACAACCAATACTTAATAGCGAAAGACAGATACAAAAAATAATTTTTATGGGTTTAATTCCTACAAAAAACATAGGCTAATTTTATATATCAATAGTTTCCCGATGTTCGAGGCAGACAGCTAAATATTTGCAAAAATAAATCCATTAAGCACAACTGCTATATATTCAACATTTTAACTTAAAACTTAGCAATCGAAACATAAAACTTAACTAAGTATTACATTTGATAGCTCCAATAAAGTAATCTCAGGTGGTGTGCCCACTCTACCAGGATAGGCAATATTTCCTAAACCAATGTTTACATATAAATCTTTGTTTTGATAAGTATATAATCCTCTCCAATGCTTATATTTCCACTGAATAGGACTCCAGCTCCTTCCATTAAAATTAAGAGCAAATTGCATTCCATGCGTATGTCCACTTAATGTAAGAGCTACATTTGAATCTAAAAACCGTACATCTTGCTCCCAATGTGAAGGGTCATGTGATAACAAAATTTGAAAATCATTTTTTTTAATTGTCTCACTTGCCTTTTCATAATCACCAAATTGTGGAAAAGGTGGCATACCCCAGTTTTCAACTCCAACAATTTTTATACTTTCACCACCTATATTAATACTTTCGGTTTCATTTAATAAAAGTCTGAAACCCATATTTTTATAATTATTATATAAATGCTCCATATTGGCATTTAGCTCTTCCTTATTTAGCCAACGAGCATATTTCCCATAATCGTGATTTCCAAGTATAGAAAATTTTCCATACTTTGCATTTAGTGCTTTTAAATAATCTACCCAATAATCAGATTCTTTAGCAATATTATTTACCAAATCACCCGTAAATACTATAATATCAGGCTTTTCATTATTTATTGTTTGAACTACGGACTCAAAAAAATCCCGATTCGACTCCGTCCTACTCCAACTTCCTAAATGAATATCAGATATTTGGATAATCTTAAATCCATTAAAATTATTTGGAAGTGTATTATATTTTAGAGCAATTTTATTCAATACAAATTTTGTTTTTCCAACAACTACGCCCCATAATAATGTCCAAAATAATATTCCAGCACTTATAAAACCAAATTGCGATATAAATTCTATTCGACTTAGTTTTTTCCCAACAGAAATAACTTGCTGCTTTTCTGAAATTTTTTTTACTAAATATCCTATACCATTAATAATATATTCAGGAAAACTAATTCCTAAAGCAATTATTTTAGGAATATATAAAACAATAAAAATTCCACTTATCCAATATACCCTACTTTGATCACCACTCATATTATCATGCTCACTTAACATAATATAAGTAAAAATTAAGTAAAAAATAGGCACGAACCAGTACATCAACTTAAATAAGCTAGCTACGGAAGCACTAAATCTATTTACTAGCTGTATATACTTGAAATAAAGAAATATATCAATCAACAGAATTAATATACTTATTATTATTATTGTGCTTATTGATTTCATAAAAGCATTTAAACTTGTAAAAGCAATTTATTTATTTGCTTTATTAAGTTAGGTCCTTCGTAAATAAAACCTGTATATAACTGAACTAAAGAAGCACCTGCATCTAACTTATCCTTAGCATCTTGAGCAGTCATAATTCCGCCAACACCTATAATTGGAAGATTCCCATTTGTTTTAATAGAGATATATTTGATAACTTCAGTAGACCTATCAGTTAAAGGCTTTCCACTTAAACCACCAGAGCCTATTTCCTCAACATAAGTTTTACTATATGATTTAAGACCAAACCTATCTATTGTAGTATTTGTTGCAATAATTCCATCCATTTTGCTAATAGAAATAGCTTCCAATACATCATCTATCTGGTTTTTTGATAGATCTGGAGCAATTTTAACTAAAATTGGAATTTGAATATTTAGGCTTTCTCTTTCAGCATTTAATGCTCCAAGTAATGTATTTAATTCCTCTTTATGCTGAAGTTCTCTTAAACCAGGGGTATTTGGTGACGAAATATTTATTGCTATATAATCAACATGCTCTGCAAGTGCTCTAAATGAAAAAACATAATCATCTACAGCTAATTCATTAGGTGTTAGTTTATTTTTACCAATATTTCCACCAATAATAAGGTTTGATGAGTGCTTTTTGAGTCGTTTAACAACTTTATCAACGCCCTCATTATTAAATCCCATTCTATTGATTAGTGCTTGCGACTTTGGAAGCCTAAAAAGTCGAGGTTTTGAATTACC
>DAOVUO010000148.1 GCA_030632545.1 Bacteroidales bacterium | reverse complement strand
TTTATAAATTGTACTTCACTAAATCCATTTGTAATAATATGTAATTGAAAATCCTCTCTCAATTTTTCTAATGTACTTATTACTTTAGGAAAAAGCTTTGTTTTATACGGACTACGCTTAACATATTCTGAGGCAATTTGTTTAGCCATTTTTTCGTTATCAATATTACAAATTATTAAAGTATCATAAAATCTACTCCAGCTAAGTTTTTCTTTTGAGACTCTCTTATTTCTATAATCTTTCCAATATTTTTTGTTTATTTTTTGATATTTTTTAAAAAAACTATCAAACGACTCACAATATTCACCAACTGAAAATTCATTATAAAGTTCGTGTAAAACATCAGACGAATTAGCCTCAAAATCCCAAAGCGTGCGGTCTAAATCAAAAAATATATGTTGATATTTCATAGGTATTACTCAAATTTTGCTGTAAAGGTAAAAAAAAAGTACAAACCAATAAATTGGAATCCTTTTCCTAAAAAAAACATATTTATTGCAAAAAAAACACTTCAATAAAATTAAAATATTATTTTTACTCCTAAATTTTATATTGTGTTACTATGCGCAGAAAAGAGAGAGAAATTACTGATAGAAATTTAATTGAAAAAATTCTTTCAACATCCGAAATTGTGAGAGTTGCAATTAATGATACTCCTGCACCATATATTGTACCTTTAAATTATGGTTATAAAAATAATGCACTTTATATTCATTCTGCACGGAATGGAATGAAGATTGAATTAATGCGTGCAAACCCAATTGTAAGTTTCGAAATTGAGCAAAAAACAGAAATAGTTAAAAGTGAAATCTCATGCGAATGGACAGCAAATTATCGCTCGGTTATTGGTATTGCAGAAGCTGAAATTCTGACAAAAAAAGATGAAATTGTACATGGATTGGATGTTTTGATGCAACATTTTGGGAAAAAAGAAAATAAATACGACGAAAAGTACTTTCAACGTATTGTGATTATTAAACTAACAATTAGCGAGATAATTGGGAAACAAGCTGGCGACTGGAGTTAAATTTTGATTTAATGTGGTATAATTATGGAAAATAAAATATCTATTGAAATGAAACCCATTGGCTATATAGAAACACCCTATATGGGTAATGCACCTTTTCAGCCAGTGGAGGATGATGAGCAAGAATTTTGTATTGTTTTAGAGCCTGAATATGCACAAGGCTTAGAAAAACTTAGTACATTTAAATATATTTATGTTTTGTTTTATTTGGATAGAATTGAATCGAACGATAAACTTTTAGTTTCCCCGTCGTGGTCGGATAAAAAAGATATTGGAGTTTTTGCTACCCGTTCACCCAACAGACCAAATCCAATTGGACTTAGTATTGTTTCAATCAAAAAAATAGAGAATAATATCATTTTTATTTCAGGAATAGACGTATTTGACGATACACCAGTTTTAGATATTAAACCTTATATTCAAGATTTGGATAATAAGCCAGACGCTAATTATGGATGGGTAAACCAAGGCAGTGATGCAAGCCATTTAGCCTTACATATTAAAGGAATTCCACATAAACATTAAATATTTTTTTTATTCTTTCAATTCCCACTGAATACCCATTATTGTAACATCATCTAATTGGACTCTACCATATTTCCACTTTGTAAAAATTTCATTAAGCACATTAGATTGCTCGTTCATAGGCACATCATTTAGCTCTTTTAAAACCTGATAAAAATGACCACGCATAAATTTTCGGTTTTTATCACCACCAAATTGATCGATAAAACCATCCGAAAACAAATAGATTCTATCGTTATTAAGCAACTCTACTTTATGTAATTTAAAGGGTTTTTCGTTTGGATAATGTCCTATTGGATTATTAGTTGCCTTATACTCCAATAAATTATTATCACGCATAATTATTAGCGGATTATACGCACCAGAATACTCTAAAATATTGGTATCAAGATTAATTGCACACAAAGCAATATCTAATCCATCTTTATTTTTCTTGATCTGAAATGTACTTTTTATTCTATTTCTTAATTCTTCTAATGCATCTGCAGGATTTTTAACATTTTGATTTCTCACTATTTCATGCAAATAAGTAACACTTAAAACTGAAAGAAAAGCACCTGGCACTCCATGTCCAGTACAATCACCAACAGCTAATATAAGAGTATTGTCAACTTTATTTATGTAATAAAAATCACCACTTACCTGATCGCGCGGAATAAACAACAGAAAAAACTCATCCAAATTTGCTTTTATTTCCTTATTCAAAGCAAGTAATGCTTGTTGAAGAGTTTTAGCATAATTTATACTATCTTTTATACTTTTGTATGCTACTTCTAACTGATTATGCTGCTCAGCAATTTTTATTTCATTCTCTCTTTTTTTAGTAACATCCTCTTTAATAGCAACATAATTAACAATCTCGTTGTTTTCATTCTTTATTGGTGCAATAAGTGCTCTTTCGATAAACTCGGTTTCATCTTTTTTGCGATTAATAAATTCACCTTCCCAAACTTCGCCTTTTGTAATTGTTTCCCACATTTTTTGATAAGTTTCAATAGGCGTTTTTCCCGATTTTAATAATCGAGGTGTTACTTTCATATCGCCCAATGAATATCCAGTAATTTTTGTGAATGCAGGATTTACGTATTCTATTTCAGAATTTAAATTTGTGATAACAATTGTTAAAGGGGTCTGTTCTAAGGCTACAAAGTATTTTTGAAGTTCATTATTTGCCTCATTTAATTCATTAGTTTGCTTGTCAATTTCGTCTTGAAGATGTCTACGCTGAATTACAGCAGCTAAAATATCAGCAAGCATTAGTAAAAAATCCCCCTCCTGCTTAGTTTTTTCGTGTTTATGTGCTACATATAAATTCAACACTCCTAAAACATTATCGCTAAATACTAGTGGTATATTATAATGTCCATGAGGTTTCATGTTAGGCAATTGAATATCGTGCTCGTGATTCAAATGATTTCTAAAAATCATTTTTTTTGAAGCCAATGCTTTTCCACACAAACACTGATCAGGTTTAATGATTGCACAAATTTTTGTGAGCTCGCCCAAATCATTCTGTGCAACCATCTCCAAATTCCCATCCTTATCAGTAAGAAAAATTGAACCTTTATTTACAACATTAAGCCAAGATAGTTTCAATACTGCTTCTAATGCGTGTTGCAAAAACGCATTTGTACTAAGACTAACATCGGTAACTCTCTTAAGAATTTCAGCAATTGCAGCCTGACCTTGTAATTTTACATTTGCATTTTCAAGATTAGCTTTTTGTTGTTCAATATTTTCATTTAAAGCTAATAATTCTTCGTTATTCTGACGTAATTCTTCCTCAGCAGAAAGAAGATCCTTATTCCTTTCTTTTAATTCAAATGTTCTCTCATTTACTAAATTCTCCAGATTTTGATTTTGAAAATTTAGTTTCGTATTTAAACTTATATTCTCCTTAAAAGTAATGGAAAAACGCTGTGCCAATACAAAAGCTTGGATAGTAATATAAAACACCAATCCTATTGGTGCAAACAGAGGAAGTGGCAATACTGCAATTATAGTTATAATGTCGAGTATTGCTGTTCCAAACATTACAAACATTCCAATAAATGCTGGAATTGCACCATGTTGCCTATTCAAAATGGCCTTAAATAACGAGTAATAAGCAATATACGAACTTGCAATTATTACATATAAATTGTAGACATCTCTAAGTCCAGTAAAAAACTTAACTGGCGAAAACATAATAATCAGCCCAAAAACAATCCCAAGGCCTACTATTACATTAATAATCTTTTTATTATGCTCCCTTTTAAACAGATGATAAAAAAACAAACTAACAAAAATAATATTTATGTATGCTGATAAATACTCTAATCTGATTAGAATAAAATAATCTAAACTAGGAATTAAATCTAATATAATTCGATTATCAACAGAGGCACTTCTGATTGCCATTGTGAAGGCAAATAATGAGAAATATATTGTTGAAGGTTCATTGCGATGAAGAAAAAACAATATGAGATAATAAAATGCAATAATCAATAAAACACCAACAATAAGTGCATTAACTAAAATCTGATTTTTTGTACTCTGTACTGTAGATTTAAAATCGCCAAGCTGAACAACTTCCCATATACCAGAATTTACATGATGAAAATTAACTGCCTGAATTAAAATTTTTATCGTTCTTACCGAATCATTGGGAAAATTAGGGAGTGGCTTAATAGGGAAAATTAAAGGCAAATATTTTGGTTTATACAGCGATTTACTTGTATCTACCACACCCACATTTCCTAAAAATTCTTCATCAGCCCATATTTTATATGCAGCTGAAATACTCATAATTTTAATATAGAGAGAAGGATTTCCCTTTACCTTAATTTGTATTCGATAACTTCCATATCCATCAGCAGAAATTTCCTCGCCATTTATTCTAAATTGATTCCAATTTCCTGGAACGCTAATAGATACTCTTTTATTTGTATCTGCAATTTCCTCAAAATTGCTTGGTGTAAGTAATTGTTGCCAATAAAACTCCCATTCGCCAGAAAGCTCTACATTGCCCTGTTGCTCAAAATCCCATTCACTCAAATCAATTGCACCAAGTTTAAGCTCAACTGCTTCTTGTGCTGATAAAACAGAAAACTGCAATAGGAACAAAACTCCTATAAAATAATACTTATTTTTCTTTATTTTTCTCAAGATCATTATACTTTCTAATACAATTATCAAAGGTATAAAAAGAATCAAATAATTAAAGGCTAGGTATAAATTAAATCGCAGAATATGATAAACATTGTGCTAAAAAACACTAACAAATCCTAGGTAATTGTTCTCCAATAAGCATATTTACAACTCTTTTTCCACCTATTTTGCTATGCAAAACAACTTTAGACTCATGCTCTTCTGTCACTTCACCAATCATTGCAGCATTTTTCCCTTTTTCATGTTTTTGAATTACTTCTAAAAAATCATTTTCTATATCGGCATCAACAAAAACCATAAATAAGCCTTCGTTAGCAACATAAAGTGGATCAAGTCCGAGCATTTCGCAGGCTGAAGCCACCTGACGCTCTATAGGCAAATACTGCTCATAAATATTTATTCCAAGCTTTGTATCCTTTGCTATTTCCGACAATGTAGTCCCCACTCCACCTCGTGTTGGATCTCTGAATAAATGTATTTTATCGCCAAATTGCTCTAATAAATCTGCTACTAAATGATTCAAATTTTGTGTATCGCTTAATATATCTGTCTCAAATTCAAGCCCTTCACGCTTCGACATAATAGTCATACCGTGAGCAGCCATATTCCCGTTTAAAAAAACTTTATCGCCAGTTTTTATTCTTTTTGCGTTAATATTTGCTTTTGGATGCATTACACCAATGCCAGTAGTATTAATGAAAATTTTATCGCCTTTCCCTTTTTCTACTACTTTTGTATCTCCAGTAACAATCTGCACACCAGCCTCATCGGCAGCATATTTTATGGAAACCAGAATATCCCAAAACTCGGTCATTTTGAGCCCCTCTTCGATAATAAAGGCTAAGGATAAATATTTGGGAATTGCTCCGCACATTGCAACATCGTTAACTGTTCCGTTTATAGCCAATTCACCAATATTTCCGCCAGGAAAAAACGTAGGCGAAACCACAAAACTATCGGTTGTAAAAGCTAATTCGCCCTGTAAATAAAAATTTGCTCCATCGTGCTTTTTATCGAGTAAATCATTACTCAAAAGTTTAAATACACTATCGTTTAATAATCTATTTGTAAGAACCCCACCACTTCCGTGCCCAAGTGTAATTATATCATAATCTAGCTTTGGCATTGGGCAGCTCATTTGCATTTTGATTTTTTTATCCATCTTAAATTAACAATTCGTTAAAATTTTATAAATTACTGAAATTCAAAGATTTACTAAATTTGATTTTGACACTTATATTACTTATAATTAACTGATTACAATTTTGAAACTATAAATTTAGTAAATCTAAACAGCCTGCCTCGAACATAGGGCATCTGTTTCCTAAAGAATTTAAACAATTTCACCACCTGAAACATAAAAATAGGCAGCACATGCACCTTCCGACGAAACCATAGGTGCGCCCAATGGCTTTTCGGGAGTACATTTTTGTCCAAATTGAGGACACTCAAATGGCTTTTTTATTCCTTTTAATATTTGTCCAGCAATACACTCTTTTGGTTCATTAACTTTTGTAATTGAGACAGAAAATTTAAGATGAGCATCATAATCAGCAAATTCCTTTTTTATCTGATAACCACTATTTGGAATATTTCCTATACCACGCCAATTTCTATCCGAAATCTCAAAAACTTTAAATATAATGTTTTTTGCATTTGGCGTTCCTTTGTCCTGAACTACTCTTTTATAAGCATTTTCAAGCTTATAAATACCCGATTCTAACTGCTTTACAGTTTGCAATATTCCAGCCAATAAATCTACAGGTTCAAAACCTGTAATAACTACTGGACGTTTATACTCCTCTACAATTGGAGCATATTCACCAGTCCCCATAACTGCACACACATGACCAGCAGCCAAAACTGCA
>DAOVUO010000497.1 GCA_030632545.1 Bacteroidales bacterium | reverse complement strand
GATTTCATCGTGTTAACTTATTTCAAAACTTTCTATACATCGGCATAAATGCCGATGCTAATTATAAGAAATATTTTATACCGAACCTCTTTATCTTTTTTCTACGGGCTAAAGCCACGTAGCTAATTAGTTATAATCATTCACACATTCCTTTTCCACACGATGGAATGTCCTAGGGACGATTCCATGTGTTAGCAGTATCACAACTTTAGGCACTTCTAACTTCCAACTTTAGGCACTTTTAACTTTAAACTCTCAAACTTCCTTACAAAATTATATCAACCCGTTCATACGCACCAATATCCGGTATATTCTCACTATTTCTGGTATTTCCGTTTAAATCGGTATTTAATATAAAAGGAAATTGCGTTAAAATATCTTTGTTTCCAGCATCTTTTGCAATGGATAGGGTGTCAAGTTCGTAATTTGCTTCGCTTATATTTTTAAACTGAAAGCTTGGATTAATCAAAGAATTTAATGCGTTAAGTGATGTAATTTCGTCTTTATCAACTCTAATTACACAATTTTCAAACTGATAATTAAATGCATTTTCTATGGGAAATGAATCAAACCCAAGCTCATTTTCTAATCCGCCATAAATAATGCAATTTGTAAATTGAGCTTTAATAAGTGGCCGTATTTGTATATTATTGTTTTCGTCACCATAATAATTATTAAGGTAAAGAGCAGGAGTAGGACGAGGGAAAAATGGCCAATAATTAGCCATTGTACAGTGGTAAAATTCGTAGTTTCCGCCTAAAATTAGCCCAACAGTAATTTGTCCGCAGTTGGCAAATAGATTATTTGCTGCAAATATTTTTGCCCCACGAGCCAAAAGTCCAAAACTATTCATATTCTCAATTTTGGTATTTAGTAATGTCAATGTGGGATTTTCATTTGCGAGTGTATCCACAATTAAACCTTCAATTCCGTTTCTAATTTCAGCCCACTCAATCCAATTATTTTTACTACCAGCCATAAGCCAAATACCTCGCCATTGTCCGGGTGCTTCGTCGTACCATTCCTCTAATCTATCGCCAGTAAACAATATTGGTTCGTCAACAGTTCCTTTTGCTATTAAACTACCAAGCACGTACATTCTGGAATCATGGTGGAAATATATTTGCGTTCCAGCTTCAATATTTAACACCTGATTTTCTTCCACAAGCATTGAGTTGTATATTAAATAAGGCTTGTCGGCCGTCCATGTTTGAGTATTGATATAACCGCTACTATCGTTGCCATTAATTAGATGCACATTTTGTCCAAATGCAATTAAATCAATATCTTGACTGTGGTTTTCAAGCTCAAAAACAATGCTGTCTTGCTCAAGTAATTGGTCGAGCTCAGTATTAATAGTAAGTTCAACAAAAATAAAAAGACTGTCGTTTGCGGCCAAAATATAGTCCGAAACTTGATTTTCTGCATTTCCATCAATATTAAGTCTAAAGTTATCGGCATTTTCAGCCAGATAAATTTCGTTTATTTTAATGGGTAGATTATTGTCGTTATATACTTTAAAGTTTAATGTTGTTGTGCCAATTCCTACAAAAATAGTGTCGAAGCTAAGAGTATCAACTGAAAAACTCAGTTTTCCATCCTCAGAAAAGTTACTTTCAGGTTTTAGACAAGCATTTAAAAACAAAAAGCTTAGACTTATTATCAATACTATTTTAAATGGTTTCATTTTTCACTAATTAATCGCTGTTTTTCACAAAATTATAAATTGTATAAAAAGGAAACGAAATTTTTTCATTAGAATTATCTTTCTTTGCTCTCAACTCCAAACTTTACTGTATGAGATTCGCCATAATTATCCAAAAGTAGAAGTTCGTATTTTCCGGGTTTTAGAAAAATCTCAATTTCGTGATTTTCTTCTGTTTTAGCTACTAATTCATCATTAATATACCAAAAAAGCAGTGCATTTTCGTTTTGATGTGCTGCTCTAAAAATTGCTTTTGTAGGTTTTGAGTTCCAGTCGATTGGAATATATATTTTTGTTCTGTTTTTTGGGTAAATAGTTTCAATTTTAGGATTATTAGCCGAATTTATGGTTTTACATTTAGCTGAAAAAGGTGGTAATTGCTTATATTCTTGATGAGAAATTTTGTAAAAATATTCCATTGTTGGTGGTAAAATAAACCAATTTTTAGATTTTATCTCTGAAATGGGAGCACATTTGCTATTTACTTGAAATTTTTCCGTTTTATCAAGATGAATTCTTTTGTGATAAGGACAAACTTTAGATTTTTCTGCTGATAGGCTTAAAAAAAGCGTATCAATATTTTCGCAGAATTGACCAGCCAAAAAACCACTTTCTCTGCAAGTTCTAATAGGAACTAGCTCGTCGGCAGGCTCATCAAACCAATCAACAGAGTTTGGTAAAAGTCTAAAAACATCAAACAAAATTGGTGCAGCTACATTAATTCCAATTAAGTCGGGGCGACCTTCGCCATCAGCATTTCCAACCCAAACGCCTACAATATATTTAGGATTTAGGCCTATAGACCACGCATCTCTAAAACCAAAGCTAGTGCCTGTTTTCCATGCAATTGGACTAGCAGAACTGTACATTTCCCACGCATTTTGACTATTTGGGCGTTCTACTTTTAGCATGGCTTTAAAAGTATAG
>DAOVUO010000131.1 GCA_030632545.1 Bacteroidales bacterium | reverse complement strand
ACGAGGCTAATATTGTAAGTAAAATTCAATCTATTTTTGAAAAGGATATTCCTTCAATATATGTTGCTGATGGTCACCATCGTACTGCCGCTGCTGCTTTAGTAGGAAATGAGAAAAAGAAAAACAATCCAAATCATACAGGAAACGAGGAATATAACTTCTTTTTGTCGGTGAATTTTCCTGCAAGTCAGTTGGCAATTATTGATTATAATCGTGTAGTAAAAGACCTTAATAGTTTGACTTCCGAAGAGTTTATTGCTAAACTTTCTGAGCGTTTCGACATTAAGGAAAATGGAACTAGTATCTACAAACCAAGTGCATTGCATAATTTTGGAATGTATTTAGACAAAAAATGGTATTCGCTTACTGCTAAAGAAGGTACTTACGATAATAATGACCCTATTGGTGTTTTAGATGTTACTATATTAACTACCCAAATTCTTGATCCATTTTTAAACATTAAAGATTTACGTCGTTCTACACGTATTGAATTTGTTGGTGGAATTAGAGGATTAGCTGAATTGGAAAAACGTGTAAATAGTGGTGAAATGAAAGTCGCTTTTGCGCTTTATCCTGTTAGTATGCAACAACTTATTGATATTGCTGACACAGGAAGCATAATGCCGCCTAAAACTACTTGGTTCGAACCAAAACTTAGAAGTGGATTAGTACTTCATAGTCTGGAAGATTAATAATTTTAATACAATAAGTATAAACGTTTAAGCTAATTGCTTGAACGTTTTTTTTTTGCTAAATTCTTCTTTCTCAAGTACAAGTGGAATTTGCGCTGTCGCTATTGTGCTCTAGTTTCAGAACTCCTGACCTATAGTGATTTGCACTGTCGTATTTTGTGTTTTTTTTATGAAAATAACAAATTCCTACTCCAGCACAAACACGAACCTAAATAAGTTCAAATCTGACCATAAGGTTTTTATTAAATTTAAAATACAAGAATAGCGACTCTTTTACGGTACTGCGTAATTTGATTTTAACGACAATTCTACATTACAAGTAAACTATTGCAACTAACTGATTATAAAACACTGGGTCAGGAGTTCTGAGTTTAATTGTAAACTTTCAAAATTTTGTCATAAATAGGGGTTATTCGTCAAAATTTTGTATATTTGAAATATTCTTCAATATATGGAAAAGCTATAACTGGGTTATTGATACATTGGAAGCCATGGTAAATCTAAACAACAAAAAGTATAATGAAACGTTTATCTATAGAAACACTTATAACTCATTTTAGTTCACATAACGAAGTGGGTGTTAAGAGTCTTTCGATGTTTATCAAATCACAAATTCCTGATATTTCTGATTCTACTGTTTCTTGGTATATACATCACTTATATAAAACAAAAATTATTATGCGTATAGGCAGAGGTAAGTATGTATTGGGTGAAAAACGCATTTTCATGCCTGAAATTCATAAAAAACTACAGCAATTATATCAAAAAATAAGGAAGGAATTTCCAAATATCAAGTTTTGTATTTCTGATTCAAACTGGCTGAATAGTTTTTCAAATTTGCAGCAAATAAATAAACAAATCATTATAGAAGTGGAAAAGGAAGTAAGCGAATCGGTGTTTTTGAAACTGCAAATAACTGAAATGAATATATTTCTTAATCCAAATGCTCAAATTGTTGATTTATATATTGCTTCTGCTTCAAATGCAATTATTATTAAAAATCTTCCTTCTCAATCGCCATTATGTGAACATGATGGAATAACGACACCTTCATTGGAAAAGATTTTGGTAGATTGCTTGATTGATAAATCGGTTTACTCAGTTTGGAGCGATGAAGTTTTTACAATTTTTCGAAATGCATTTACATACTTCAATATAAATTTTTCGAGATTAAAACGCTATGCTAAACGAAGAAATAGATTGTCTGTAATAGAGGAAATAGTTAACCAAATTTCGACAAATAATATAAAATTATGACAATATTTTGAATTATTATGATTGACTTGAAAAGCTTAGAAAAAGAACACATCAATAAGATTAGCAAAGTAGGTAATAAAAAGCTTGATTCTAAATTGATGGAAAAAATGATTCGAGCGTTTTATTTGCTTGAGAGATTAGTGGAACATAAACTGGAATTTACTTTTAAGGGTGGCACTTCCTTAATTTTAATTAGTAGTGAACTTAAAAGGCTTTCAATAGATATTGATATTATTAGTTCTGTAGTAAAAGCAGAATTGGAGCAGATTTTTCCATATATCATTCAATCAGGCGTATTCATTTCTTGGGAAGAAGATGTTAGACCTAAACAAATGAGTACTAGAATAGCACATTACAAATTTTTCTATAAAAGTCAATTTGATAGTAAATTTGGAATTGAACCTATTATTTTGGATGTTTTGTTTGAAGCCATGCCATATCCCGAAACTAGAACAATAAAAATTGAACACCCTTTCCTTATTTCTACTGGTGAGTATTTAGAAGTAAGAGTTCCTTCTATTGAATCAGTTTTAGGGGATAAACTTACTGCTTTTGCACCAAAAACTACAGGTATTTTATATTCCAAAAAAAGACCAATTGAAGTGATTAAACAGCTTTTTGATATAGCTTTTCTATTTGATATTGCTATTGATTTGCAAACTATAAAATCTTCTTATCTTACGGTAGTGATGGAAGAAATCAACTATCGTCAGTTAAATATTTTCTGGGGAGATGTAATTGCAGACACATTAAATGCCTGTGAAACAATTACTTTTCGTGATGCGCAAAATCCAAATTTTGTTATGCTTTCAAGAGGAATTTCGAATATCAAAAATTTCATGGTTAGTCCATTTTCAATAGATGAAGCCATCGTTTGTGCTTCAAAAACAGCTTATCTTTGTTCACTACTTTTAAATAAAGATTTTACTGAAATTGAAAAATATAAAAAATCGACGAACATAAACAATCATCTTATTACCAATTATGCATATACTAAATTTAATAAGCTAAAAAAAGCTAATGCGGAAGCTTTCTTTTATTGGTTTAAAGCCTTAGATAATTTGGATAAAGCTTTACAATAATCAATTTTCGTTAAACATCTACAGCTTCAATTTCTTGAAATAAAGTCACTTAACGCAACGATTTTATAAAAAGTGATAGTCGTTATTATTTGTAAAGCTTGTGAATAATTAATCACGGATTTTCACGGTTATAATATACCGTATTAAATAAATTGGTTGGAAATAAAATAATTGAGATTTAATTACCACGTTATAAGCGTGAAAATCCGCATACATCTCGTAGTACTTTTGTTTCTATTTCATCGGATAAAGGGATGAACCCTAGTCATATAATTCAAATTATCCTTTTTATTTCTCGTGGATTTCTACTCGAATGAAATATTCCAAGTATATAAGCTACTGCACTATCAAATACAAAAAAGATATTAAATGGAAAACGAGAAACAACTGCTTTTCTCATTTCTTTATATTCTTTTGGATATTGCTCAGGATTCTATTTAATATGCTCAAATGTGTTGATAATTGATTCAACAAAGTCATCGCCAAGTCCTTCTTGTTGTTCATTGTAATAGCCTATACTTTCTTTCAAGTCTTCTTCTGCAAAGGAAGAAACCTTTAAATTCATTTTTTCATATGTTTTTGTTTTAAATCATCCCAATCTTCAAAATCCTCTTTGTTTTTCATAAAATGCTGATATCGAAAATCTAACTCTATCTTTTGCTCCTCTGTTAAAGTAGCATCCTCACTTTCTTCGATTATTTGCAGAAAATCATATTCTTTACTTTTAGTTAAATTTTTTAGATACCAATAAAGATTTTTGGCTAAATCACTATCAAGTCGCTCTATTTTTATTGTATAAGACATTTTTTTAATTATTCATTGTCGGTTTAGCAAAGTTACATTTTTTTGAAATATTTTGCTAGTTTTCTGTAAAACTTTAAACACTGCAAATGTGTTGTTCTTGTTTTTTATTGACTTTGCTTAAAAAGGAAGTGTACTGCTAGTATAACAGATAGTAGAAATATCAATATTTAATAATACTTGTTGCTATTTTAGTGCGTTTTGATACATTTTGAGTAGGGATTTACCTTCTGTTTGTAAACAACTGACTGTCATTCATTATTTTTTTTTGGATAGTGAATAGGTCGTAAAAATGCGCTCTTTGAATAAGTGAAATATATCAGTTTTAACAACATTGACAAACACTATGTAAAATTAGCACAAAACTGAAAAAAACATTAAGTTTCATTACTTGTTATTAGTCAGGTTAGGCAAAAGAGTAATTGCATATTGCACTTATCGCTATTGTGCTTTTATATAATTGTTTGGTATATTCCGCTTATCGGGCTTGTTAATCATAATTTTAACAAAATTTAACTACCTACCTCAAACACCTGCAGATCATCTGCATACACAAGTAGTATTAAAACACTTACACCTTGTGTTTGAATTTACAAGGGAAGATATTGCATCGTCATTTTGCGATTAGAGATAATCTGGAAACTCATAGCCATTAATACCTCTAAAATAACAAATTCTGAGAACTTCCACTTTACATGATATTTATCACTACTTTGAAATATTCATTGTGCTAACTTTGTGTAACATTATTTTATAGAAATTTGAAATATCAAAACTATGGAAGCACAAGCAAATGATTACGATATTAGTTTTTTTAAACCAACTACTGAACTTGCAAAAATCAACAGGAATCTAACAATAAAGTTACTATTAATTTGGGTGGTTGCAATATTTGGATTTCATATTTTATTAAGAGTTATTGAAAAACCAACTCCAGAGCCTGCTTATATTTCATTTAATTCTGTTTGGAATAATGTAAAAGCTGGAAATGCGTCTGCGGAAGAAAAGCAAGTATTTATTAAATCAGCTTTATCAGTTTTAGGAAAATTATCTATTCAGACTGAAGATAAAGTCATTCTTGATAGAGCCCTTAGCTCAATTGTTTACGAATTAGTTCCTGAGCAATCAAGAGAACTGTTTTTTAATGATGTTTTAGAATTCAATAAAATTAAGGGAGAACTAACAAGTCTTTCTGATGAAAAATATATAGCCTTAAAAACGAAAATCATCACAGAATCGGCTAATTTGATTGGTGTTGAAATTTTTTCTCTTGCCGCAAAATTAATGCCTTTTGTTTTAATATCTGAAAATATAAGTAATTTGAATATTGATGACCATGAGCTTGTTGCAGCTACAATGTCAAAATACTTAATACATAACCAGTCATTTCTTACAGATTTTAAATTATTCGGCTATCCTTTCCATTATTTCTATACATCCGTATTTTTATTGGTTCTTTTTGTTGTTCTATGCTGGGTTTATTGCTATAGAATAGATAAAATACATCAAGAATTAGGATTAGAAAATTAGTATAAAATAAGTTTTAGACTTTAATCATAAAATAGTTATGAAAAAGATATTATTAACAAGTTTGGTTTTGTTTCCCGCATTAGCTTTTGCAAACTCTGCTACGCAGTTGGAGGGAAGTTTTAAATTAGGGCCAGCAATTATTTTAATTACCATATTGATATTATTTGTTCTGGTAGGAGTTGTTTTCAGAGCAAAAAACACAAATGAATTTTATGCAGCAGGACGTGGAATCTCAAGAGTTGGTTCGGGAATGGCCATTGCCTCAAACTGGATGAGTGCCGCCTCGTTTCTTGGAATGGCTGCATTGATGTACGGATATGGCTATCACGGGTTGGCTTACGTAATTGGCTGGACTGGTGGCTATGTGTTGTTACTAATTTTAATGGCAGGACAAATTCGAAAATATGGAAAATATACCGCTGCTGATTTTATAGGTGATAGATATTATTCTAAACACCTTAGGTTAATAGGTGCTATTGTGGCCATTCTTATATCAATAGCTTATTGTGTTGGACAATTTGGCGGAATTGGCTTGCTTTTTAAATGGGTTTTAGGTATTGACTACACTTACGCAGTACTTATAGGTGGCTCTGTTGTATTGACTTACACGCTTATCTCTGGAATGTTAGGAGTTACTAAAAACATGCAAATTCAGTACGTTATTATTATCATTTCGTTTCTTATTCCTCTTTTTATTCTGACATATAAATTTGACTATTTCTGGTTATTGCCTCAAATTGGCTACGGCTCTGTAGTTTCTGATATTGTGACAGGAATTCCGGCCACTGAGATCAGTACTTTGGTAAATTCTTACGGACATCAATTTGCAATTACTCCTAGTCCTGAGTATGCAATGCCCTGGGATCCAGCTTCTGGACAAACATTTTTTCAATTTATGGCTATTGCATTTTCCTTAATGATTGGTACAGCAGGTTTACCTCATGTTATTCAGCGTTTTTATGTAGTTCCTAAAGCTAGAGATGCACGTTGGTCGGTAGTTTGGGGTTTATTTTTTATTAGTATTCTTTATTGGAGTGCACCAGTTTATTCTGCTTTTGGTGAAATTTTATCGTCAAACAAAGAGGTAGGAAAATTAGCCAAAGATGCAATTGTTGTTTACACAGCGCAGCTTGGTAATGTAAATCCTTTAATAGTTGGGTTTTTAGCCGCTGGTGGTGTTTCTGCTGCATTTTCTACTGTTTCGGGATTACTTGTTGCAGGTGCTTCAGCATTTTCACACGATATATATGTAAAGGTATTAAGACCAAATAGCACACCAAAGCAACAGCTTGCAATGGCACGTTATGGAACAATTTTAATGGCTGTAATAGTTTCACTTATTGCCTTATTAAAACTTGCTTTAATTGGTCAATTAGTTGCAATTGCTTTTTCTTTAGCAGGAAGTACAATTTTTCCTTTATTTTTACTTGGAATTTGGTGGAGCGGTTCAAATCGTGCAGGTGCAAAGGCAGGATTAATTGCAGGAGCATCAGTTTCACTTATTGCATTAATTTATTTT
>DAOVUO010000029.1 GCA_030632545.1 Bacteroidales bacterium | reverse complement strand
TAATAAGATTAAATGCAATAAATTCTAATAAAATAAATAGAAGAGTGTAACTGTATTTATAAAAAAACCTAATGAGTGTTTCCATATGAAGTTTTATAAATAATTCGAGCTCATTATTATTAATAATAAGCTCAAAAAATATTATCTAATTAGGAATTTAAAAATACCAATATTTTTAAGTGCAATACCTGTGCCTCGAGCAACTGCGTGTAAAGGTTCGTCGGCAATATGTACTGGTAAATTAGTCTTTTCACCAATTCTTTTATCAAGCCCTCTAAGCAATGCACCTCCGCCAGCAAGCCATATTCCATTTTTGAAAATGTCGGCGTACAATTCTGGTGGTGTTTGTTCTAAAACACTTAAAATTGCAGTTTCTATTTTTGTTAATGATTTATCTAAACAATGTGCCATTTCCTGATAAGAAACAGGAATTTCAATTGGCAAAGCTGTCATTTGGTGAGGTCCTCTTACTGTAAAATCAGCAGGTGGATCTTCCAATTCTGATAATGCCGACCCAGCATTTATTTTAATTTGTTCCGCAGTTCTTTCACCAATTTTTATATTATGCTGATGTCGCATATATTCCTGAATATCGTCAGTGAAATCATCTCCTGCAATTCTAATCGAGCGACTAGTCACAATTCCACCAAGTGAAATTACTGCAATTTCAGTTGTCCCCCCCCCGATATCAACTACCATATTTCCTTCTGGTGCAGACACATCTATTCCAATACCTAGGGCAGCTGCCATTGGTTCATAAATCATGTGAACATCTCTTGCGCCAGCATGTTCCGAAGAGTCACGTACAGCACGTATCTCAACTTCAGTACTTCCAGATGGAATACAAACAACCATTTTTAATGATGGACTGATTAAAGGTCGTCGCTTATTTATCATTTTGATAAATCCTCTAATCATTAATTCTGCCGCATTAAAATCTGCAATTACACCATCTCTTAAAGGGCGAATTGTTTTGATATTTTCATGCGTTTTTCCGTGCATTTGTTGAGCTTGTTTGCCAATAGCAAAGAGTTTTTTTGTAACTGTGTCTATAGCAACTATAGAAGGTTCGTCTACAACGATTTTGTCGTTTTGAATAATAATTGTATTTGCAGTACCAAGATCAATTGCAATTTCTTGGCTCAAGAATGAAAATAGTCCCATTTTAAAAGTAAATAATTTTAATTAGTTGGATGAAAATTTTATTTGCCACGCAAAAGTAGACAATGTTTTATATTATACAAAGTTAGTACCATAAAACATTTATATTTTTTTTAAAAAAATAAGTCTCCCACTCGCCAAAATAGGAGACTATAAACCGCCAAGCATTTAGGTGGGATTAATATGAGGATTAAGCTCTTTTGCTCATGCACAATATTAATTATAGTATATGGAATGCACAAGGATTTGCAAAAAGAATGTACGAACTTACAAGTATTATTGATGAATTGCGGATAATTTTCATTTATTACGGCTGTGAAATATTATTTAATATTTTTATAAGATCATTTATACTTTTTTGTGGTATTGCAAGTTCATTAATATTTGTTGAACTGAATGTGATATGTTTTTTTTTCTTACTAACTGAAAGTATTTTAAAAATATTTACTATTAATTTTCGTGATACTCTATAAAATATTTTTTTTGATAGCATTTTTTCTATTTTCCCAAGATTGGTTTTGATTATAATGTTGTTGCCATTTTCTAAATAAACTTCCGTGTAATTTCCATCAGAGATAAAATAAACAATTTCTTCATGCTTTAGATATATGTTTGTATCAGTTATTGTAATAAATGGTAATCTGCTATAATTATTAAGGTAATTTATTAAGTTTTTCTTTTCCTGAAGTTTTTCTTTTCCTTTATTAATAATCTCGTATGACCTATTAACTGCTCTTTTAAGTAAATCTTCATCAATTGGTTTCATTAAGTAATTAATCGAGAAGTATTTTTGAGCTTCTATTTGATATTCTGAATTCTCGAAGGAAGTAGTTATAATTACTGAAGGTAAAGATACTTTTTCTTCTTCAAGTTTTTTTAATATTTGAAGTGAGTTTTTTCCAAATAACTGAATGTCTAGTAAAATTAAATCAGGTTTTTCTGTTATTACCGATTCGTAGAATTCATCAGTTGATTCAGCAAAAAATATTGATTTAATGTAATCGTAAGTCAGTAAAAAGCGCTCTAAAATTTCTGCTTGATTTTTTTCATCCTCTACTATTAGTACTTTCATAGCCAATGTCATAATTATAGTTAAACGGTATATTTATATCGACAATTAAACCAGATTGTCCATCTGGTTTTTTAGTTATTTTGTAGTAAATTTCATCCTTATTGTTTTTGTTTAATAGATTTATTAATAACCTGTTGTTTGTTAAGCCTAACTCTGTGTTAGAATCAATATTGTCATTACCTAAGCTATTATCTTCTATTCTTATACAGCAAAAGTTTTTGTTTGTTTTTGTTATTGAAAAATTAATAACACCAATCTTTGATGTACTTTCTGTACTGTATTTAATGGCATTTTCAACAAAGTGAAATAAAAATAATTTTGGAATTCTGAGTTTTTCTGTGTCATAATCAGAAATATTTTGTTTAAAATTGAATTGAATTCGATTACTAAATCTTAATTTTTGTATTTCTGTTAGAATGAAAATATGCTTTAATTCTTCTGAAAATGAAACACTTACTTCTTCTTTGTTTTTAAGTAGATATCTTAATAGATTTGCTAAATTAACTATATATTTATATTGGGCGTTGGGTGTTCCTTTAAAAGCTAAGTTTCCTGCGGCTGCTATGGCATTAAATATAAAATGATTGTCAAGTTGTTTTATTAGCAAATGTGCTCTTAGTCTTTCAATATCTTTTTGTATATATTTTGTTTCTTCATCCTGCGCTATTTTTTTTTTAAAATAAGCTCGGGAAGCCCAAAGTAGTAGTAATATAATACTTATGACAGAAAACAATCTAATAATATAGTATTGATGCCATTTTTTTTGTATTTCAAAATTAAAGGAAACGGGTTTAGATTTAATAAAAGATTCGTTGTAGGCTATTAATTCAAATTGATATGTTCCGAATGGTAAATTTGTGTAATCAATATACCTATAAAAATCAGGTTTGCTCCAATGCTTGTTATGCCCTATTAACCTATGTGAAAATTTTATTTTTTCTGGATTTTTGAATTCTATAGCAGTGAATTCTATTCTGAAATTACTTTTTTCTGGCCTAAAATTGTAAAATGAATCGTGTTTAATATAAAATTTTTCCGAAATATCAAGGTCAGTAATTGATTTTATTATTGGTTGCGCAGTTGTAGTATTGAATTTAAGTTCAGAAGTATCTATTCTCACAACTCTATCGGTGAGAGGAATCCATATATACCCATCTGGTGCTAAATAAAAACTATTTTGTTGACATTCAGTAGTTGCAAATCCATTTGTTTTATCAAACCATTGTACGAAAATTGAATCATTATTGTAAAAAAGGTCTAAATCTAGCATTGCCATACCTTTTGTAGTGCCAATTAGCAAACGCTTTTTATCAACTTGAAATATAGTTGTAACAATATTTGTAAGATGTGGATGCTTAATTTTTTTAAATTTTTTGTAATTGTAGAATATGAGCCCATGCTTAGAACCAAACCATAAGTTTTGTCTATCATCTTGCTTTACTGTAAATGCACCAGTTTCTGCTATTAATCCGCCTACTTTAGTGAATTTGTTGTTTTTATATTTATTTATACGATTGCTTCCAACAATCCATAGACTGTCAAATTTATCTTTTTCAATGCAAAGAGGATATGCAAAATCATTTTTTTCTGAATTTATAAAATGTTTGAACTTAAGATTATTATCCATAAAACTAAGTCCTTTGGTGTGGCAGATTATCCAATTATTATTGTCTGTATTTTTATATATAAACGAGATGCCATATATTTTGTTTGCATAAATATTGCTTTTTTTATTACTAATTAGTTCTATCCCAGTGCTAGTTCCTTGTATTTGAGTCTGTTTATTGAAAAGTGCGCTACCAAAATAGTATGAGTTTTTGGTTTGGAAAGTATTTAATTTTAAAGTATTTGCATTTATAATCGCATTTTTTCCAATGAAGGACATAAGGTATATTGAATTTTGAAGTTGAAATACGCTCCAAATATCGGAAAACTTATTTTTTGTTGCTTCAAAATGAAGGAAAGCTTTATTTGCAGATTTTAGTAAACCCAAATTATGTCCAATAAACAATTGTTTGTTGTTAAGTATTGAAACATATGCCCCAGCTAGGTAGCTAATTTCACTTTCATAATTTTTTATTGAAATTAGGCTATCAAACAAGCTTTTTGTTTTGTAAAACATCATATTCTTAATATTTCTTTTTCTAATGAAGTGTAAGTTTGTATCTAATTCTTCAATATTATCGTATGCAATTGAAATTATTTTGTTTGTATCAATTTGATATAACAAATGTGTAGGATAGTTAACTTTTTCTTTAGTGTAATTGTTTAAATGCAGCAATGTGCTATCATATCCAATTATGTTTAGATGTTCTAGGTAAGAAAATCTGAAATTATTTAATATTGTAATAAATTTTAGTTTTTTTCCATCATAAGAATAAAGACTAAAGTTTTTTTCTTCCCTTGCAGCAATATAGAGTTCTTTTCGTTTAAAATCATATTGTGGAGGATAGACGAAAACTATAAAATTTTCAATTTGTTTGGCAATCGGATGTGTTGTGAGCCGAAAATTTTTGAATTCATTTAAACCTTTTTTAGTTAGTACCCAAATACTTCCTTTTTCATACTCGAGGATACCAAGAACTTCACTACCTAAAAGTCCATCGTTAACAGTATAATTTGTGAAATTTAATCCATCAAAAATACTTATTCCTCCTTTAGTGCCAATCCACAAAAAACCTTTACTGTCTTGATATAATTTAGTAACCTGATTTTGCTCTAAGCCATTTTCAGTTGAATATTTTTTATGTAAGTACTCTTGTCCAAATAGAAATCGGGACAAAAGTAATAAGCTAAAAATAAACAGTATGCGCATGTATATTTAATGAGAAACAAATGTAATAAAATAATATATACTAAATACTGATTGCTTAATAATTGTAATTAAATTATTGACTATTGTTATTAACAATGACTCTCCGATGTTTGGAGCAGGCTGCTGTGTTTTTGTAATTGCTTCTCAATTTAGTCGGGAGTTAACAATAACGAGAGCTTTACCTAAGTGTTGATTAATGTTCTTTTTTGTATTTCCAACGATTATGCGACCACATATATAGTTCTGGTTGGAGTTGAACATCTTTTTCTAGTATGCTACTAAAATTTTGGATGATTTCGCCTTCTGCCATTTTTTGAGGAGAATCGGTTATCATTTTAAATGTTGCTTCGTATTTGTGTCGTTTTGTTTTGTAAACTGAAAGATATAGTACAACGGCATTTTGTTTGTTCGAAATTTTTTCTGGACCAGAAAAATAGGCAGTATCTCTATCTAAAAACCTTGACCATAACGCCTTTCTTTTAGGAGGACATTGGTCGCTTATTAATCCAAGTATAAATAGTTTATTGTTGTTTTTAAACTCAAAAATAGTCCTAAATGTGTTTCGCATTGGAACTGCGATAGAATTAAAACGTTGGCGAGTTTGTACTATAAATGAGTTCCAAAAGGCATTTTTTAATGGCTTGTAAACTGCTAAAAGTTGGTAATTTGTATACATAGGCAAGGAACTAACCCATTCCCAGTTAGCAAAATGCCCAGCTAAAAGTACAATATTTCTATTTTCTATATAAAATTGTTCTAGGTACTCAGAATTAGTGTAAGTGATATGTTTTTTGTATTGCTTCTCCGAAAAACTCGCTACTTTTAGAGATTCAAATATAAGGTCGCTAAAATGCAGATAAAATTTATTGGTAATTTTGTTTACTTCTTTTTTTGATTTTTCTGGAAATGATTGATGAATATTTTTCTTTATAAGTTTAAGTCGATACTTAAAAATATAGCGCATAAAAATAAAATTTAAAAAGCTAAACATATCGAGAATGAAAAACGGAAGCATGCTAAATGCTTTTATAGTGATTTTTAATAATTTGTGATTGAATTTTTTCATTAATTCTAAATTTGTGTAAAAATACAAATTTATATTATCCCTTTTTGAAAAATTGTATTTAGGGATTGTGATGGAATAACTTGGTTTAAAACTGTCAAGTTATTTCGGAACAATCCCTTAGCTCATGCCGAAAGATTAAAATTTTGGCTCGATTTTTTTTCAGAGCTTGTTTTAACTTCGTAAAGTAGAGATATATAAAATAGTGGAAACAGTACGTTGTGGAAAACAGCGCAAAACTTTCAGAAATTAAAGTAAGGGCTCTAATGCTTTAGCTAGTGTTTGAATATTTATATTTGTGGCATCACAAGTAAGTTGAGCTTGCTTATAAAAAACATCTCTGATTCCTAGTAATTTATCCACATATTCTTTTATTTCGTCGTGTGTCTTTTTCTCTATCAATGGACGTTTTCCCTTGTTTTTAGTTAGTCGTGATGATAAAATATCAGCATTTGCTTTAAAGTAAATACTGATACCATGTTGATTTATTCTGTTTAGATTTTCAAAGAAACAGGGTGTTCCTCCACCGAGCGAAATTACGGTTTTACTAAGAACAAAAGTGCTATCAAGAGCTTGTTTTTCAATTTCCCTAAAATAAGCTTCACCTTTTTCTGTGAATATTTGAGCAATAGACTGCTGGTGTTTTTTCTCAATAAAATTGTCTAAGTCGATAAAATTATAATTGATGTATTTGGCCAGTTTTTGCCCATACATGGTTTTCCCACTGGCCATAAATCCTATTATGTATATATTTTTGCTCATTATAGCTTAAAAGAACCTTGTTCCGCATTTTCATCCCTTTTAGGAATGATTTCAAAATCAACATCTTGATTCAAATTTTTCATTTCCTCTAATTCTTCATCTTTAATTATTGGCTCAATTTCCACTATTTTACTAATATGATAGGTAGATAGTCTTTTTCCTCTTGCTTTAAAACTTTTTTCGCCAATAAAATCGTGTAAGCTAAGTGTTTCACTTGCTCTGTCTTTATTTTGCCCACCAAATTTGACCTCAATTCTTGGGTATTTATGAGAGCTTAAGCAAATTAATTTTGATTTCTCATTTTCGCCAATGAAACTTGAGTTTTTACTAATTGCTTCAAATTTGAATCTTTTTACATAGAAATAATTTTGATCGGCATCCATAAATACTGCGGTAAATAATTTGTTCTCTTCAAATTTTTCAATTAGAAGTACTTTGTCTTCAAAATGGTGATTTATATTAAAATTAAATACCCTAAAGTTTCCGTCATTACATACTGCTAATATTTTATCGCTACCATTAAATTCGCCCAAGTACAAGCCTCTTTCTTCAGTATTTAAACGCAATACGTCTTTGTCGAACCAAATTGCGAGACCGCCTAAAGTTGATTCCCCTTTTTGCGATAATTCTATTTTATGTACTGCATGTCGAGAAAAGATATTGCCCATTGAGCTTCTTCCACGGATTTCAGCAGTAGAAAAATCAAAATCAAATCTTATATTTCTCAATCTAGGTTTAGGCTTAAGTGTAACTTTAATTTTTTCTGCCTCACCATTAGGATTGACGGAAAAATAAAGAACTTTAGAGTTTTGGTTACCTTTTGTTAAATCATATTCACGGTCGCGGGTAATGCTGGTAACATTAAATCGTTTTATCATTGAATTTCCCGTTTTGCTATCAAGATAAACCATATTATAAATGGTTCTTTCATCATTTTTCCTGAAAATAGCTACATGAATAATGTTTTTGCCAACAAATGCTTTGTCAGAAATTTTTGCTACTAAAAATTTTCCATCCTTACGAAATACAATAATATCGTCAATATCTGAGCATTCTTGTATAAATTCGTCTTTTTTTAATCCGTAGCCAATAAACCCTTCAGTACGGTTTACATATAA
This sequence comes from Bacteroidales bacterium, assembly GCA_030632545.1. Classification (GTDB taxonomy): domain Bacteria; phylum Bacteroidota; class Bacteroidia; order Bacteroidales; family DYOH01; genus DYOH01. The sequence continues at coordinate 4,390 of DAOVUO010000029.1, read as the reverse complement.
TTTTTCGTTATTTGCAACTACTTGAGCGGCTTCAATAATGTCAAAATTTCTGATTTCTGTTTTTCTTTCTTTCCCTTTGCTGTATTTTCTTTTAATCTCTTTGAAATAATTTATTGTATAATCAATTATATTATCAAGATTATACTGCACTTTTTTCATTTCCTCTTCAATAGCATCAAGGTGTTTGTCGGCCTTAAATGCATCGTAACGCGCAATTCTTTTTATTTTTATTTCGGTTAATTTAATAATATCCTCACGAGTTATTTCATCACGAAGAAGTTTTTTAAACGGACTAAGTCCTTTGTCAATAGTTTCAACAATTTCATCAAAAGTTTCGCATTCTTCAATTGTGATATAAATGCGGTTTTCTATAAATATTTTCTCTAAAGAAGAAAGATGCCAATCTGCATCAAGCTCATCCATGCGGATAATAAGCTCAAGTTTGAGTAAGCGAAGTGTACTGTCTGTGTTTTTTTTAAGTATGTTTTTTACACCTAAAAAGGCAGGTTTATTGTTTTCAATAATTGCTGAATTTGGAGATATTGAAACTTCACAATCAGTAAAAGCATAAAGTGCATCTATTGTTTGATCAGGTGATATTCCTGGTGTTAGTTGAATTAGAATCTCAACATCGGCAGCGGTATTATCATCAATTTTTTTAATTTTAATTTTTCCTTTGTCAGTAGCTGTAATTATTGAATCTATAAGCGATGATGTTGTTTTTCCGAAAGGTATTTCATGTATAACAAGTGTTTTTTTATCTATCTTTTCAATTTTTGCTCTTACTCTGATTTTTCCACCACGTATTCCCTCATTATACCTCGATGCATCCATATATCCACCAGTGGGAAAGTCTGGAATTAAGTCAAAATCACGGTCTTTTAGATGGGCAATTGAGGCATCAATAAGTTCGATAAAATTATGAGGTAATATTTTTGAAGCCAATCCAACGGCAATACCTTCTGAGCCTTGCGCTAATAATAGAGGAAACTTCATTGGTAAGTGTAATGGTTCTTTATTTCTACCATCGTAAGAAAGTTTCCAATCAGTAGTTTTTGGATTAAAAACTACTTCTAAGGCAAATTTAGATAGGCGAGCTTCAATATAACGTGGTGCAGCAGCTCTATCGCCTGTAAGTATATTTCCCCAGTTACCTTGCATGTCAATGAGCAATTCTTTTTGTCCAATTTGAATTAGTGCATCTCCAATAGAGGCATCGCCGTGAGGATGATATTGCATTGTAAAACCAATAATATTGGCTACTTTGTTGTATCTACCATCATCCATACGTTTCATCGCATGTAATATTCTTCTTTGGACAGGTTTTAACCCGTCATCTACGTGAGGAATAGCACGTTCTAAGATTACATAGGAGGCATAATCGAGAAACCATGTTTTATACATGCCAGGGAGACGAACCAGCTCACTCAGATTATTATTAATTATATTTTCTTCCGGATTTTGAGTTTCTTCTTTATTGATATCTTCGGACACTTTATTTAATGCTTTAAATTCGAGCCAAATTTAATCAATAAACACTAGTAATCAAACACCCTTTTTTATAATTTTAGCATAAAAAAGAAAAAGTTATCAACAAAAAGACTTGTTTTTCATCTCTTTACCTTGATAACTTTTAGTTAAACGTGTGATAATCAGTGCAAACTATCTACTTCTTCTTTTATTCCTTCTTTTAGGCTCATTATTTTCAGCTTTCTGTACAAAAATTTCTCTGCCATTAAATTCTTTGCCTTTAAACGAGCTTAATATTTTATCAGTGTATTTTTTGTCTACTTCAAAAAAACTAAATGTTTTTAATAAGTCAACCTTTCCAATTTTTGCCTCTCTATTTCTTAGATTTTTGCTAACTAACGATAATAAATCGCCAACACCAACATTGTCTTTTGTTCCTAGATTAATATAAAAACGTTGAAGATTTCCTTTGTTCCTTTGGAATGGTTCTTTTCCTTTTTCTGGTCTGCCAGATACATTAAGGTCTTGAGCATTTTTGTAATAATCTAAGAAACGATTAAATTCCATTGATACAAAGCCTTGTATTATTTCCTCTTTTGAAAGATGCTCAAGCTTTTTGTAAATTGCAGGTAAAAATGGCGCAATTCTTTCGTGTTCAATATCAACATTTTGCATTTTATTGATTAAATGAAATAATTGACGCTCACATATTTCTGATCCTTGAGGAACTTCTTTTTTCTCAAACCGTTTGCCTACCATTTTTTCAATAGACCTAAGCTTTGAATTTTCACGAAGGTGCATAATCGAAATAGAAATACCTTCTTTTCCAGCTCTTCCAGTTCTTCCACTTCTGTGGATATAAATTTCGGAATCATCAGGGAGGTTATAGTTAATAATGTGAGATAAGTTATCAACATCTAATCCTCTGGCAGCAACGTCTGTAGCAACAAGTAATTGGATTTGTTTTTTACGAAAACGTCCCATTACATAATCTCTTTGAGCTTGGGATAAATCACCATGGAGAGCATCTGCATTATAGCCATCTGCCATAAGTTTGTCTGCTACCTCCTTTGTTTCCATTCTAGTACGACAAAAAACAATTCCGTAAATATCTGTATTGTAGTCAACTAGTCGTTTTATTGCTTTGTATCTGTCTCTTGCCTGCACAATATAGTATTGATGCTTTACTGTTGAAGCACCTATATTTTGCTTGGCTACAGAAATTCTGTGAGCGTCAGAAATGTATTTTTTGGCAATTCGTTCCATTTCAGGCGGCATTGTTGCTGAAAATAGTAAGTTTTGCTTATTGTCGGGAGTTCCTGCAAGTATTGCATCTAGCTCGTCTTTAAATCCCATATTTAGCATTTCGTCTGCTTCGTCAAGAACTAAAAAGCGAAGTTTGCCAACAATTAGTCTTTTGCGCTTAATTAAATCCAAAACTCTGCCGGGTGTTCCTACTACAATATGTGCACCACGCGATAATTCTCTTATTTGAGTATCTATGCTTGCACCACCATAAACTGTAACTGTTTTAAGCTTTTTCTCATATTTTGAATAAACTGTAATATCTTTTGCAATCTGTAAAGCCAATTCTCTAGTTGGCGATAATATTAATGCTTGTATTTGATTTATATTACTGTCAATTTTTTGAATTATAGGTAAACCAAATGCAGCAGTTTTGCCTGTTCCTGTTTGAGCACTGGCAATTAAATTGCTATTTGATTCCAAAAGAAAAGGAATTGCTTGTTCTTGGATAGGTGTAGGATTGACAAATTTTATTTCGTCGAGGACATTCAATATTTCAGCTTCTAAACCAAGCTCGTGAAATGTTTTCATTATAACATATTTAAAATTGGGGCAAAAGTAGCTTAATTCATTCAATGACGAAAACAAATTTTATGATTTAAATTTTGTATAACAGAAATTTAGCATTTAGATTTGTGGAAACTTGAATAAAAAAGTAAAACTTGGAAATTTGAGATTATTCTTGAGTAGGTTAATTCCTATCACCGTACACAATATTTAGAATTATGGTACAATGGTTACGTTATTTATTGATTTTTCTGGGTATAGGACTTCTTCTTTTTTTAGTATGGTACCTTAGAAGCATTATTGCTTATATTGTGATATCTTGGGTTTTATCACTAATTGGTGATCCTATTGTTGACTTCTTTAGCAAGAGAAAAATAAAAAAATTTAAGTTTCCTCGGTCAGTTGTGGCTGGTATTACTGTTCTAGCTACCTGGGTAATTATTGTTTTTGCTTTTGTTATTTTGATTCCAGTTATAATGCAACAGGCACAGGAATTGGGTGAGATAGACGTTCAAAATGTAATAAATAATTTACAAGAACCAATCGGACAACTTGAAACTTGGATAGCAAAATATCATTTAATAGAAAATCCTAATCAAATAGCAATAGATAGTTACATTGCTCAAAAAATTGTTACTTTTATTGATCTGTCTGATTTGTCGACTGTTTTGGCTTTAATTACAGGTGTTTTTGGAAATATTTTTGTTGCTGTTTTTTCTATTTCTTTTATCACTTTTTTCTTTTTAAAGGAAGAGGACTTGTTTTCTCGAATGCTTTTTACTTTTATTCCGCCAAAATATGAGGAGAAAACAATTCATTCTATAAGCTCAATTAAAAAGCTTCTTTCGAGATATTTTATTGGAATAAGCATTGAAGTATTACTAATAATGACATTTGTGACTCTGGGAATGAGTTTGGTTGGACTTGAATTTAAAAATGCTTTAATAATTGGAATTTTTGCAGGGCTAATTAACGTTATTCCTTATGTTGGGCCACTTTTGGGGATATTATTTGGTTTATTTATAGGCATAGTTACTCATCTCGATTTCGGTTTTTTTGACCAAATATTGCCTTTATTAGGATTTATATTACTTGTTTTTGTAATTAT
>DAOVUO010000349.1 GCA_030632545.1 Bacteroidales bacterium | reverse complement strand
TAATGGAAAAATTAAAGATTTGCGAAAAAACATGCAATTAGTTCGTTATCAAACGCATTTTATCGAGCTTGTTGTGGATAAATTAAAAGTTGAAGAAAATAATCACGATAGGCTTAAGCGGAGTATTGATACTGCAATGGTTCAAGGGAAGGGCATTTGCATGATTTTAGAGAAGGATACAAGTGAGCCTCGTTTTTTTAGTCGTCATTTAATGTGTCCTACAAGTGGAATATCATATAATGAGCCTGCACCACATAATTTTTCTTTTAACTCGCCACAAGGTGCTTGTCCTCAGTGTCGTGGATTGGGTAGTGTAAGTGAGGTGCAAATTGATAAAATTATTCCAAATACGAACAAAAGTATATATAACGGTGGAATTGAGCCACTTGGAGCGTATTCAAAAAATATGTTATTCTGGTATGTTGAAAAAATCATAAAAAAGTATGAGTTAAGTCTTAAAATGCCAATTAAGAATTTACCAGAAGAGGCTTTAGATGAAATTCTTTTTGGAACGCTTAGTGATGAGCTTTCAAATGACGAGCATCAATTTGAGGGAATTATATCTTTAATTAGTGGACAGCAATCGCATTCAAGTTCCAAGAGGGCAAATAAATGGGCTGCACAGTATTTTCATCGTAAAACATGCCCTTCTTGTAACGGACATCGTTTAAGGAAAGAATCGCTGCATTTTAAAATAGGCGGAAAAAGTATAGGCGAAGTTTCGCAATTAGATATTTCTGAACTTTACGACTGGTTGCATAATGTGGAAGGTAAAATGAGTGCAAAGCAAGTTCAAATTGCAGTGGAAATTTTAAAAGAAATTCGTACTCGTACTAAATTTTTGCTTGATGTGGGACTCGATTATTTAAGTTTGAACCGCCCTTCGCGATCACTTTCTGGTGGTGAAAGTCAGCGGATTAGATTGGCAACGCAGATTGGCTCGCAATTAGTGAACGTGTTGTATATTTTGGACGAGCCAAGTATTGGTCTCCATCATAGGGATAGTGAGCGATTAATAAATTCGTTAAAAGAATTGCGTGATATTGGAAATTCAATAATAGTGGTGGAGCATGATAAAGATATGATGCTTGAGGCCGATCATATTATTGATATTGGACCCTATGCTGGCAGACATGGTGGAGAAATTGTTGCTCAAGGTACACCTACTGAAATTTTAGCTTGTGATAGTTTAACTGCTCAGTATCTGAATAATACAAAGCAAATTGAATTGCCTGAAAAGCGTAGAGATGGCAATGGTTTGTTTATTGAAATGAAAGGCGCAAAGGGAAATAATTTAAAGAATGTAAATATTAAAATCCCTCTCGGAACACTTGTTTGTGTAACAGGCGTTTCAGGAAGTGGTAAATCTACTTTAATTAATGAGACATTGCATCCTATTTTGAGTAGAGATTTACATCGAGCTGAAAAAACACCTCTGGAATATAAGAAAATTTTGGGTGTTAAGAATATTGATAAAGTTATTGAAGTAGATCAAAGCCCAATAGGAAGAACACCTCGTTCAAATCCTGCAACCTATACTAATGTGTTTGGCGATATTCGTAGCTTGTTTGCTGAATTACCAGAAGCAAAAATTAGAGGGTATAAACCAGGGCGATTCTCTTTTAATGTTAAAGGTGGCCGATGTGAAACTTGTCGTGGTGCTGGTTTACAGACTATTGAAATGAATTTTTTACCCGATGTATATGTAAAGTGCCCAACTTGTTATGGACGACGATATAATCGTGAAACTCTTGAGGTTAGATTTAAAGGTAAATCTATTTCGGATGTTTTGGACATGACTATTAATCAAGCTTATGAGTTTTTTGAAAGCATGTCGTCTATAAAGCTTAAACTAAGAGCACTAAAGGATGTTGGGCTTGGTTATATAACTCTTGGGCAATCTTCTACAACTTTGTCGGGTGGCGAAGCTCAACGAATTAAATTGGCAAGCGAACTGGCTCGAAAAAGTACAGGTAAAACATTGTATATTCTTGATGAACCAACAACGGGACTGCATTTTGAAGATATTAAAATACTTATGCTTGTGCTTAATAAGCTTGTTGATATGGGAAATACTGTAATTATAATTGAGCATAACTTAGACGTTATAAAATTAGCTGATTATATTATTGATATTGGTCCAGAAGGTGGCCGAAATGGTGGTGAATTGATATGTAGCGGTACTCCTGAAAAAATAATTAAATGTAAAAAGGGTTATACTGCTGGTTTTTTGAAAAAAGAATTGAAATTATAATCATAAATTAATAAATGAAAAATTATGAAAATAGCACTAGTAACAATGGAAGGACGAACGATTAGTCAACATTATGGCCGTTCGCCTTATTATGTTATTTATACAGTAGAAAATAAGGAGATTGTTGGACAAGAGTTACGACGTAGAGGAACTGGCCATTTTGCACCTGATGTACAGACGAATGAGCAGAATCATGAGGAGCATGATAATTCTCAGGGACATGGTTTTGGCTCGGATGCTGATAAAAAGCATGCAAGTATGGCGCAAGAAATTGGTGATTGTAAAGTTTTGGTTGCTGGAATGATGGGGAGAGGTGCTTATCAGGCATTTACATCAGCTGGTATTGAAGTGGTAATGACTGATTTTGAGGGCGTACAAGATGCTGCTGAAGCTTATATCCGTGGTGAGCTTAAAAACCTTGCTGACGAAAGAACTCATTAAAGTATAGTTCTATAATCAATAGTTCGGTAAATTTTCATAAACTACTGAAATCCATAGATTTACTAAATTCTATTTTATTCACTATGTTGTTTATAATTAACGGACTACAGTTTTGAAACAATAAATTTAGTAAATCTTACCGAACCATTGATAATAGCGAGGGTTTTGCTTTAAGTAAAACCCTCGCTATTTTATGTATAAAATATTTATGCTATTTCTGGTATTGTAAAAATAAATTTACTACCATTTCCTTTTTCGCTTTCTACCCAAATTTTACCTCCGTGTTTTTCAACAAATTCCTTACATAGAATTAAGCCAAGTCCAGTTCCTGTTTCTCCTTCGGTTCCTTCTGTAGATGAGTTTTTTTCTATTGCAAATAATTGATCTTTATTTTCTTTAGAAATCCCTATTCCATTATCGCTTACAGTTATTTCTATAAAATTCTGTTGATTTTTGTTTGTAATCATGTATGCTGATATAGATATTTTACCTTCTCTTGGTGTAAATTTTATTGCATTGGAAATTAGATTCCTAATAATGGTTGATAGCATATTTTTATCAGCGTCAACGTATATATCTTTATTTATTTCATTATTCAATTTAATTAATTTATGTTCAGCTAATTGAGGTAATGAGTGAATTGATTCCTCTGTAAGACTAAACAGATTTCCTTTTTTTGGATTAAACTTTAGTTGACCTCTCTGAGAGATAGACCATAGAAGTAAGTTTTCAAGTAGCTTATGTGTATTTTCGGCACTATTGTATATATCAGTAATAAATTCTTTTTTTTGTTGTGTGTCAAAATTATCAAAATTATTAATTAATATTTCGGATAAACCAAGTAGTGCATTGAAAGGACTTTTTAAGTCGTGGGCAATAATTGAGAAAAATTTATCCTTAGTTGTATTTAGTTTTTTAAGTTCAGTATTTTGTTTTTGTATTTCCTGTTCAATTATTTTTTGCTCAGTTATGTCGCGAAAAATACCAAGTGAACCAGTTGTTTTTCCATTTTCATCTAACTGTGGAGTAGCTGTAACAAATATATATCTTTTTTGCCCATCACTTCTATCTAAAATTAATTCATATTTACTTGCTAGATTTTGTTTACGTTTTGTTGTTTGTGCCTTAATTAAACTTAATTGTTCAACATCAAAAAAATAGGATAAATTTTTGCCAATAAGTTCATTG
>DAOVUO010000354.1 GCA_030632545.1 Bacteroidales bacterium | reverse complement strand
CTTGATTTTTCTACTGAGAGTCATTTAGCAAAAGCTTTAAACTTTTTTATTTACGACAGTATTAAAATTCTTATTTTACTGTTTATTGTTATTTTTTTAATGGGAATAATCAACAGTTACTTTCCTGTTGATAGAGTTCGTAATTTCTTATCTCGCAGAAAATTATATGGTCTTGAATATCTTACAGCATCTTTGTTTGGTGTAGTAACACCTTTTTGCTCATGTTCATCTGTTCCACTTTTTATTGGTTTTGTTAAAGGAGGCATTCCATTAGGTGTAACCTTTTCGTTTTTAATTACATCGCCTTTGGTTAATGAAGTAGCTATTGGTCTTTTTTTAGGATTATTTGGTGTTAAAACAACTTTAATATATGTAATTGCGGGAGTTTTGCTAGGAACAATATCGGGTGCAATAATGCAGAGACTTAATCTCGAAAAATATCTTACAGATTGGGTAAAAACAGTACTTACTAATTCTCAATCAGAAACAGATGTGTTTGCAGATAAACAGAGCTTTAAGAGTCGAATTCCGATTATCTGGCAGGAAGTAAAGCGTATTCTAAAAGGAATTTTGCCTTATGTGCTTATTGGTATCGCAATTGGCGGACTTATGCACGGATATATTCCCGAAGGTTTTTTTGAACAATACATCGGAAAAAACAATCCCTTTGCTGTTCCAATTGCTGTAATATTAGCAGTTCCTATGTATTCTAATGCATCAGGTATTTTGCCAGTTGTACAGGTTCTTGTTGCTAAAGGCATTCCATTAGGAACTGCAATCGCATTTATGATGGGCGTTGTAGGGCTTTCGTTACCCGAAGCTATGCTCCTTAAAAAAGTAATGACAATTAAACTAATTGGGATATTCTTTGGTGTGGTTAGTTTGTGTATAATTATTTCTGGTTATATGTTTAATTTGATTTTCTAAGCTCTAATCCCCAAATTTGCATTAAATTTGGGGATTCTTGGTTAAATTATATATATGACAGAAAAGGAAATGCTAATTAGTAAGTCGAATATTGACTTTAATTATAAAACAACTAAGCTTCGTGGAAATGAAGCAAAATACTATCAATTTAATACTGTAGGTAAACCAGCATATTTTTACGGTGCAAATGGCTTTCCAATAGGATCTTATTCCGAGTTACTAAAACCGCTTTTAGCAAAGTATAAATTGAGTGGTTTGGAACTAAGAGCTTGTTGGCCAAATATAGGAAAACCACCTAAACAAACAAATTGGGAAACTTATGCTTATGATTTGATAGATTTTATAGAGCAAAATTTTAATGAACCAATTGTTGGGATTGCACATTCTCAGGGAGCTACGGCGAGTATTATTGCGGCATCAAAACGTCCTGATTTATTCGAAAAACTGTATGTGATAGAACCAGCATTTATTTCGAAAGCTTATGCTTTGTTTGTGAGGCTTGTGCCATATTTTATGAAAAAAACACAGCAGCCTATGAAAGGAGCACTAATTAAAAAAAGTACTTGGGAAACGAAGCAAGAATTTATTGAGGATTATAGAAAAAATAAAGCATATAAGCGGGTAGGGGGCAAAGTTCTTAACGATTTTGCAGATTTTGGTTTAAAGCAACTCGATAACGGAAAATACACATTAGTTTTTCCTGCAGAATGGGAGGCATCAAACTATGCTTTAGCCCCTTCTATTTTGAAGTACCTTAAGAAAGTGAAAATTCCGATACACGTTATTGCTGGTAAACCATCGCTGTTTTTTAGTAAAGATTTAAGAGAGAAGTGGAAGCAAGTATCGCCTAATTCTACGTTAGACGTAAATATGGACTATGGACATTTATTTCCATTAGAAGCACCAGAAATTTGTGCAAATATGATACTAGAATAGTAAATTATTAAATAACTATGAAAAACAACGACATATTACGAAGAGTCCGTTATACTTTTGATTTTGATGATGCAAAAATGATTGAAATATTTGCTTCTGCTAATCTCACAGTTACACGCTCGCAAATTAGTAATTGGCTAAAAAAAGACGATGATGAGGCTTATCAAGAAATGTTAGATTTTCAGTTAGCCGGATTTTTGAACGGATTTATAAACTACAAAAGAGGTAAAAAGGATGGCGCACAGCCAATACCAGAAAAGAAATTGAATAATAATATCATTTTTAGAAAGTTTAAAATAGCCTTAAACCTTAAGGATGATGATATTATTGAGATTCTTGATTTAGTAGATTTTCGTTTTAGTAAACACGAACTGAGTGCTTTTTTCCGTAAATCTACTCAAAGCCAGTATCGCCCGTGTAAAGACCAAGTTTTACGTAATTTTTTGCATGGCTTGCAGTTAAAATATCGCAAAGAGAAGGAATAGCTTTTTTTGCTCAAATGCTTATCACCGAAACGAAGGAAGCAGTTTTTGTAATTACAGAAGGATGGCTTTGCGCCTCGCCAAGTCGAGCATTGTAATTCTATCTTTAATCTAAATACTACTATTTTGAAACACATTTTACTTATTACGCCACCTTTTACGCAATTAAATACGCCCTATCCTGCAACTGCCCACTTAAAAGGATTTCTAAGCCTAAAAGGCATTATCTCTTTTCAAATGGATTTAGGAATAGAAGTGATAAATAAATTGTTTTCCGCCGAAAGCCTAAAATATATTTTTGATATTGCTTTTCAAAATAAAAAGATTTTATCGGAAAACACACAACGGATTTATAGTTTAAGGGATAAGTACATAGTTGCAATTGAGCCTATTATCTTATTTCTACAAGGACAAAACCAAACATTTGCACGGCAAATTTGTACTGAAGGTTTTTTACCCGAAGCATCCAGATTTGATGAACTAGACGATTTAGAATATGCATTTGGAATTATGGGATTGCATGATAAAGCAAAGCATTTGGCCACATTGTATCTCGAAGATTTATCTGACTTTATAGTTGAATGTGTTGATGAGAATTTTGGATTTAGTAGATATGCCGAAAGACTTGGGCGTAGTGCCAATTCTTTTGATGAACTTTATGAGCATCTACAAGCAGAAACAAGCTTTATAGATGATATTACACTTCAAATTTTAGATAATCAGCTTAACTCGCATCGGGCTAAGATAGTTGGCTTTGCAGTACCTTTTCCCGGCAATTTGTATAGTGCTTTTAGATGTGCCCAATTTATTAAGGCAAATTATCCTGATATAAAAATTGTAATGGGTGGCGGTTTCCCTACTACTGAGTTAAGGACAATTTCCGATTCCAGAGTTTTTGATTACTTCGATTATATTACACTCGACGATGGAGAATTGCCTTTAGAACTGATTGTTTCAAATGTATTGAATTCAGTACCAAACGTTAAAAAGCAATTTAAACGTACATTTTTAAGGGAAAATGGCAAGGTAGTTTATAATAATTCTTCCACTAGAAATGATTACAAACAAAGCGAATTTGGCACTCCCGATTATTCTGATTTGTTGCTTGATAAGTATATTTCGGTAATTGAAATGGCCAATCCAATGCATAGCCTTTGGAGCGATGGAAGATGGAATAAACTTATAATGGCACATGGTTGTTATTGGGGTAAATGTACTTTTTGCGATGTTTCTTTGGATTATATCAAACTTTATGAGCCAAATGAAGTTAGCTTGTTGGTGGATAGGATGGAGGTGCTGATTTTACGAACAGGCGAAACTGGTTTTCATTTTGTAGATGAGGCTGCACCTCCAGCGCTGATGAAAGCCATTGCTTTAGAAATAATTAGACGAAAGCTCAGTGTTACATGGTGGACGAATATAAGGTTTGAAAAGAGCTTTACAGCAGATGTTTGCAAATTGCTTAAAACATCAGGTTGTGTTGCTGTTTCTGGTGGTTTGGAAGT
>DAOVUO010000337.1 GCA_030632545.1 Bacteroidales bacterium | reverse complement strand
TTTTAGGATCGCTTCCTTCGTCGCGATGACGTATTTAACTACGATTGTCATGGCGACGAACATCTTGTCCATAAGACTTTGGGAAAGCCAACCCTTCTTGTCATTGTAAATTAAGACAATAAAATTGACGTTATGTAAACACCTCAATTAAGTAATTCAGTCAAGGCTCGAATCTTTGTTAATAAAATTCGAGCCTTGACTGATTATAAAGCCAAAATCCTTAATTCAAGTTCAATTCTTCAATCAAGTTTGTTGCTCCAGCAAATTTATCAATTACAAAAAGTACGTAGCGAATATCTACAATAATTGTTCGTTGAAGTTCAGGAATAAACTCTAAATCGCTGCTCATAGCCTCCCAATTTCCATCAAAAGCCAAACCCACAAGCTCGCCTTTACCATTTAAAACAGGACTACCAGAATTTCCGCCAGTAATGTCATTATCAGTAATAAAACATAAATGCATTGTGCCATCTTTATCGGCATATTGCCCGTAATCCTTATCCTCGTAAAGCTGTATCAGTTTTTCATCTACAAAAAACTCAGAATTATTTGGGTCTTCTTTGGCTATTACCCCTTTTAATGTTGTAAAATATTTATAAATAACGCCATCTCGTGCTTCGTAGCTCTTTACTTTTCCGTAACTGAGGCGCAATGTAGAATTTGCATCTGGATAAAAATCCTTCTCAGGATTAAGTTTCATATTTACATCAACAAACACCCTATTTAAAGAATCCACTTTGGAGTAAGTTGATTCCATTGCATAATATACCCCTTGATAATTATTTAAAAATGAAATCATTAACTGAAAGCCCATGTCGTCATTCAAGGCTTTGGCTTTTGGCTTTTTAAGAAACTTTTCCATTTTTTCCTTGTCGGCAAATATTGAATTAGCATATAGCTCATTAGCATACTTTTGAATATCATTTTCATATTTTGTCTCTATTTCCACCAAAATATCTGCTTGTAAATTTTTATCCAGCTTTGAACTATAAATTTTAAGCATGGCAACAAATATCTCCTTATCTGTTTCTAAATCAAAATCTTTAAAATACTCATTGCTAGCTTCTCTTAATATTTCTTTTCGTTTAATAACACTGTCTTTATGTTCCTTTTGCACTAAATCTGCATATAACTCCAATGCATCGTAAGCCGAAATAATTAAATCCGAACCACCAAATATAGCCTCATCAAGGTAATCAAAAACCATTTCTGCTTTACGGGTATTAGCATTATAATAATTAATTTGATTCAGTAAATCACCGTATTTTTGCTTTAACTCTTCGGAACTATTAATTTGCGCAAGTAAACTATCTTCAAAATTCAGCTTATTCAGAATCATTTTCTGACTTTTAATACCTTTATTTTGGCCAATACTATACTTCCAATAATTTGTACTTTGTGCATATTTAGCCGAATACTGTATTTTAATTGCCGCATCAGCATCCATATATTTTTTCATTATTTCTTGCTTTGCCGTGCGAACTTCTACTCTAATTGGATTTTCAATATCATAAATATTCTGCACCGCTGAAGCACTCAAATAACGATTAGTTGTGCCTGGATATCCTAATACCATTGCAAAATCGTCTTCTTTTTGCCCATCAATACTAATTTTTAAATGCATTTTTGGTTTTAAAGGCACATTTTCCGCCGAATACTCAGCCGGACTACCATCTGGTGCTGTATAAATACGAAAAATGGAAAAATCGCCAGTATGCCTCGGATACATCCAATTATCAGTACTATGCCCAAACTTACCAATAGATTCTGGTGGTGCTCCCACCAAACGAACATCATTAAAAGTCTCTAATACAAATAAATAAAACTTATTTCCCTCAAAAAAGCTCTCTACTACCGCTTCGTAATGATTATTTTTAACGACTTCTGCCTCTATAACACTCGAATTCACATCAATTATTTCCTCTCTCTCTATTTCCGATGTGCTACTATCTATTCCTTGCAATACTTTGTCAGTAACGTCCTCCATGCGTACCAAAAAAGTGGCCGACTTACCCGGATTTGGTAATTCTTCCTGTAAGGTTTTAGCCCAAAAACCGTATTTCAAATAATCGTGCTCTAAGCTACTATGCGACTGAATTTCATCGTAGCCACAATGATGATTAGTAAATAATAAACCTTGTGCCGAAACTAACTCTGCCGTACATGAGCCGTAATCTAAAGAAACAATAGCGTCTTTTAAACTTGTTTTGTTAATACTATAAATATCTTCGGCACTAAGTTGTAGCCCCATTTTTTGCATTTCAGCAATATTATATTTTGCTAATAACGATAATAACCACATACCTTCGTCGGCCTGCGTTAACTTTGGAAATATAAAAAGTGCGACAAGCAAAACGCTTATTATTCGTGTTCTCATTTTATTCGATTTTTTAATTTATAGTAAAAAACTGTTTCATCTAAGTCCAAATGTATGAAAAATGAATTGAAATTTTGTACCTTAGTGCAATCAAATAAAACAAAATATGACACTTGAGCTAAAACTTCCAGAAAGTATGCCCTTGTCTAAAGCGCAATTTCAGTCATTTCAGATGTTAAATATTGGATTGGAAATTTGCCTTAAAGAGAATAAGCTTAGTATTGAAGAAGCTGGGGTGCTTTTTTCGCAAATGGATTTTATTGATTTAAACTTTCCTTACGAGATAAGCGAAGAACAATATTTTGCATTTTGCGAATTAAATTCAGAAAAATTCAAAAAACTTGAGTACCACCAAAACAAAATACAAATAAACATGGCAACTATAGGTTTTATAAGCGCATTTTCAATGTTAATTGGCTATGTGCTAATTTCATGGAACAGAAAAAATAAATTTGGACAAGTTTACGATGCTCAAGGTGATTTTATTATGCCAAATGGAAATCATAAAATACCTGATATTGCTTTAGTTGAATTTACAGATAAATTATACAACGAAAAAGGATTTATAATTGCCAAGCCTTTTTTAATTATCGAGGTGGTTTCAAATAAATATAGTTTACAAAAAGATTTGAAAAAAGTAGCCGAACATTGGATGCCAAATCAAACTAAAATAGCCTTGGTGGTTGATCCACATAGAAAGGAATACCACATTTTTACTCAAAAAACAGAACTCTACAAAACAATTCCCTTTTCTGAGCCGTTTAAACACAATAAGCTTCCAAAATTAAAAATTAATTTTGAAGAATTACTGACAGAAGCAAAAGGAGAACAAACAAAGTAATTGTTAATGATTTTATAAGCTGATAATGATTCCCCGATGTTCGGGGCAGGCAGTTAAATATTTACAAAACAGTAAATGCTATTTATTTACAAATTTTAACTTAAAACTTAGCACTCTAAACTTAAAACTTAACGAAATATTAAACCTGATAATTAAAGAATAACAAGTTAATATTGTAAATTTCATATCTTTACAAGTAACAAATAGGAAACTATATTCAAACAAATTTAGTTTTGAATAAAAATTAAAATTTTGAGTAGAAAACAAAAATGGAAACTTTACCTACTAGGAGCTGCAATTATAATTAGTGCTGCATCCTTATACTATACAAATTTGCTAGTAACCGATTTGCAAATAGGTGAACGTAAGCGGATTGAGCTTTGGGCGGAAGCAACTAAACAAATTCAGGCAAGCGATTTACTTGGCGACATTAATATTTTAGTATACGAAATACTACAAACCAATACCACTATACCAGTTATTCTTACTAACGAAAACGATTCAATAATTACTTTTATCAATTTAGACGATAAAAAAGTACACAAAAACCCTAAGTATTTAATTGAACAACTCTCAAAACTAAAAACACAACATCAGCCCATAGAAATTATTTTTGGTGATGATACTAAAAACTTTATTTATTATGGCGATTCGTGGATGCTTACTCAGTTAGCATACTATCCTGCGGTGCAATTAATAGTACTATTTCTTTATATTTGGATGGCCTATATGGCATTTACTACATCGCGAAGTGCTGAAGAAAACAGAGTTTGGGTTGGAATGGCTAGGGAAACTGCACATCAGCTC
>DAOVUO010000456.1 GCA_030632545.1 Bacteroidales bacterium | reverse complement strand
TGTTCCGAAATAACTTGACGCTTTCAACTTGTTCTTTTGCCTTTTAACTTCCTTGAAAATTCTTTAAATAGCTCGCTATTCGCAGATTTTTCAACTTGTTAAAAAACAAAATAACTTGGTTTAAAACTGTCAATTTATTCAATCACAATCCCTAAAGGCAAATTTACGACACAATAAAACAGAATAAAAGAGTAAAACATCTCAAAACAAACTCGGAAATATCTTAATTTTTTTACGGAAATATCGTATCAATAATAGTAAAAATACCAATGCAGTATACTTAACCTAAAATATAATTTTTAGTCTATTACAAAAATATAATTATTGAATAACAATAGTTCACTAATTACACAAATCCTAAACTGGCATTAAAAATTTCATAGGACTATGTTTTTAAACATTCACTAAACCATGCTTAATTGCATAAATAACCAAACTTACAGTATTATTTGTATCAGTTTTAGTAAGCAGCTTACTACGGTAAGCATCAATAGTTCGTGTGCTCAAAAAAATTTCATCTGCAATTTCTTTGGTACTCATCCCATTACTGAGCATTCTTATAATTTCCATCTCTTTATCATTGAACTCAATTGTTTCTTTACTCCCTGCTTTTTCAGTAATTTTTCGTTTTCCAATATCTACTACAATTTTCCGTAGTAATTCATTGGAAAAATAACACTCACCATTTGCAATTTCCCAAATACTCTTTTCGAGCTCATATTTACCCGATTTTTTGAGAATAAACCCCTTAGCTCCAGCCTGAATCATTTGTGTATAGTATTTTTCATCACCAAACATCGAGAGTGCCAATATTTTAAGATCAGGATATTTTTCAATTGCCTTTTGTGTTGCTTCAATGCCGTTCATAATAGGCATGTCTATATCCATTAAAACTAAATCAGGTTTTTGAGTTTCTAGTATATCTAAAAACTCTTGACCATTCTCAGCTTCAGCTACAATATTTCCAATATTTTCTACTTCTATTAAAAGTTTTATCCCATTTCGGAACATTTTATGGTCATCTACAATAACTATGTTTAATTTACCTTGCTTTTCCATAAATTTAAGCTCTATACTTTACATTCAAAATAAACATTTACGCCTCTACCAACTTCTGTTTTATACTCTAAAAATGAGCCTAACATTTTGATTCTTTGCCTAATATTCCCTAGTCCAAAACCTTTATTGGCTTTAATAGTTTCCTCATAATTAAAACCGTTTCCGTTATCATAATACTGCACAGCTATATTTGTACTCTCAGTATTTAAAGTTATTGATATCGAAATTTGACCAGCATTAGCATACTTCAGCGTATTGTTTATCAACTCTGTAATTATTCTATAAATTGCAATTTCTATATTTTGATCAATACGAGTTTCAAAACTACAATAAAAATTGATATCTACATCGTTTACTCCTAATAATCTACCAATAAAAGTACGCACAGCTGCTTTTATTCCAAATGCATTAAGTGTTCTGGGCGTTATATTGTTTGATATTTCTTCAACTGTTGATATGGCTTCCTCAATATTTTCTCTGGCCTGTGATAAAATAAGCTCAATCTTTTTTTCCTCTCTAGTGTCGGCCAACCACTGGAAATACATTTTTAATGTTGATAGCAAAGGGCCTAATCCATCATGGAGCTCTCGTGCAAACCGCTCTCTTTCACGCTCCTCCGCCTCTATCATAGCATTTAATACTCTTTTCTCACTTTCTTTCTTTTCTCTAATATCACGAACTACCGTAACTCTTATCTCTTTATTATCATAATTATCACTATATGATTCAATTTCCACAGGAATAAGTGTTCCATCTTTTCGTATAAATTCAATATCATAAGGTGATGGATGTTTTTCTTCCATTTTTAAAGCAATAGTTTTATGATATTTAGGCGGGATTAACTGCTCAATTATATTTTTACCAACCAACTCTTCAATTTCATACCCAGATAGTTTAACAAATGATTTATTTATATCTATAACAATTCCACCTCGATGCATTATGATGCCTTCAAATGTTAATTCAGATATTTTTTTAAAACGTTTCTCACTTCTTTCTACCTTTTCTTTAGCTAAAAGCAATTCCACCTCAGCCTTTTTCCTTAATGTTATATCTCTATCTATGCCCCTATAACCAAGTACATTATTATCAGAATCATAAAAAGGCAATCCACTTGTTTCTATTACTACAAAAGTTCCATTTTTATGTATATTTATGTTCTCCACTTTGTTTATTGGCCCTTGATGTCGCATAATGTCATTGAAAACATTTAATAGTCTGCTTTTTTCATTTTCAGGCATAAAATCAAAAGGGGTTTTTCCTAATACTTCATTTTCGGAATAACCCAAAATTGAAAATACTTTTGGATTTACGTAGGTATACTTTCCTGTATTATCAATTTCCCAAATCCAATCATTTAAAGTTTCAATAATATTTTTATACTTATTTTCACTTTCTATCCTTTTTATATTTGCAATTTTTAATTTTTGCAAAGTTTTTTCTTGTTCAGAAACATCAAAAAGAATCCCTTCATAGTGAGTTATCTGACCATTCTCATCCCTTCTAATAAAAGTTTCATTTTTAATCCATTTAATCTCACCATTTTTACTAAAAACACGATAAATTTTATGTGAAATGGAAACTGAATCTACATTTTCAATAATTTCATTTGATACTACTTTAAAGTCATCGGGATGAATTAAATCGCTATAAACTATTTTACCAGAAATAAATTCATCTACATTATAACCAAAAATTTTATCCACATTTTTTGAGACATATTCAACAGGCCAATTCTCCACATTTTGCCACAAAAACGCCACTGCTGGACTACGTTCGATTATTTTTGTAGCTTCATTCAGTTTCTCTACTGTAATTTTTCGCTCAGTTATATCCTCTCCTGAACTCAAATGACCTCTTATTTTTCCATTTTGATCTCTAACAATAGTATTGTGCCAATAAATTAATCTTTCTTCACCACTTTTG
>DAOVUO010000452.1 GCA_030632545.1 Bacteroidales bacterium | reverse complement strand
CATCTCTGTATTAAAAGTAAAAATGAGACCAATTTTGAGATTAATTCCTTTGTCGCAATGACGATTTTAAATTACAACAAGCAAACTCTGTCAGCTACTAATATGATGCGTGAGACGATATTGTCACTGTTTTTGCGCATTTATGGCACAGTAACAACTTCCTGAATATCAATAGTATATATGATTGACAAATAAAAGTTAAAATAACAATAAGATAAACAACAAATTCGTAAAATTACGTTTTTTTTATATATTGCATTATACTCAAAACCCAAAAAAATGAAAAAGATACTTGTTTTAATATTAGCCCTGTTGCCAGCAATCATATTTGCGCAGCAACTGACTGAGTTTAAAAAAATATCAGTCTCGGAAAGCTTCTCTAGTCTCGAAAGTCATACTTACAGTTTTTATCTAAGTAGCTCTGCCAATAAAAGTAAAGTACAATTGGTATTAAGAGGTTCGGACTACGATTACGATAACGATGCGGATTATACAGATTTCAGTATTACTATCAATGGCACAAATATAGTTGACGTTGAGCCACTTGCCGATCATAATCTTGGTAAAGATGGTACATTCAACGAAATTACTTTTGATATTACTAGCTATGTAATTTCTGGAACAAATGAAATTATTTTGGAAAACACAGAAATGGAAGGTCAAGTTGACTATACTTATGTTACTTGGCTTAAAATAATGACTGCCAGTGCTTCGTCTTCGGCAACTTCAGGAAATGAATTGAAAAAAATTTCCGTTTCAAAAAGTTTCACAAGCCAAACTGAGAAAGAATATTCTTTCTATTTAAGTAGCACATCTGGTGTAACACCCGTAGAATTAATTGTTAGAGGCTCTGATTATGATTATGATAATGATGGCGATTTTACTGATTTCACTATAGAAATTAACGGTACTGCTATTGTAGAAATTGACCCACTTGCCAACCATGAATTAGGTCAAAATGGTGATTTTAATGAGATTAGCTTTGATATTTCAAATTATATTACCTCTGGTACAAATAATATTATTCTGCGAAATACCGAAGACGAAAGCCAAGTGGATTATACCTATATTACATGGCTAAAAATAATGACTAACTCAAGTAGTATTAGTTCTACAACTACTTCTACACTCTCTAGCAGCAATATATATTTGAATACAAAATTTAGTGCTTATCATAAATTTGAAAATGAAACAAAAAGAGAATATAAACTATATCTATCTAGCTCATCGGGATTAAGCAATGCTAAGCTAATTTTAGATGGATACGATTACGATTATGATAATGATGATGATTTTACAGAGTTTACGGTAAGCGTTAACGGAACTGCTTTAACCGAAAATCCATTAAAAGAAAGTGGTTTAGGAACAAATGGATCTAGTGCCAAAGCTGAATTTAATATTGGAAGCTATTTAAAATATGGCGATAATATTATTACTCTGGAAAATACCGAAGTTGAGGGTCAGACCGATTATACTTACATTAATTCAATATTAGTTGACGATGGAAAAGGCGGAGGAAGTGTACCTGGTTACACTATTAGTTTAAATAGTAAATATAGTGCCTATCACAAATTTCCTAATGAAACAAAAAAAGAGTATAAACTTTATATCTCAAGTAATGCTTCAACATCAAATGCAACACTTATATTAGATGGTTACGATTACGACTATGATAATGATGATGACTTCACAGAATTCACACTTAGCGTAAATGGAAACATTCTGACAGAAAATCCACTAAAAGAAAGCGGATTAGGAACAAACGGAACAAGTGCAAAGGCAGAATTTAACATTGGTTCTTATTTGAATAGCGGAAATAACACAATTTTGCTCGAAAATACCGAAGTTGAAGGTCAAACTGATTATACTTATATAAATTCGATTCTTGTAAGCACAGGAACAAGTGTACCAAGCGTTATAAACAAAACATTGGTACTAAATTCACCCGAAAATATCAATACTAAATTTACTGCGCTAAAGGAAATGTCCATAAGTTTTAAAATTGACAACACAAGCTCTATGGGCTCTGCAAGTCTAATTCTTTACGGTACTGATATGGACTTTGATAATGATGATGATTATACTGAATTTACAGTAAGTATTAACGGTAATACTCTGTTAAATGGAAGCCCATTAGCAGATATTGGTTTCGGTAAAAACGGAACTTATGATTACCATACATTTGATGTAGGCTCGTATTTAGTTCAAGGAAATAATACCATATCTCTATCTAATGTCGAAGCAGAAAGTCAAACCGATTATACATTTTTAAAAAGTGTAGAATTAAGAACTCAACAACAAAGTAATGTAAATAATAATGTTGTAAATACACCACCTGCAATAGAAATTACTGAGCCAAATGCTGCACGTGGATTTAAAGTTGTTCAGGCTCAAACTCTACACGTTGCCGGACGTGCAATTGACAATGATGGCGTATCTAAAGTAGAGATAAATGGTGTTGTAGCACAATTATCGTCAAGTGGAAATTTTACAGCCACTATTCCTATTAGTAGCGGAAACAATACTATTGTAGTTGTGGCTACCGACAATAAATACATGAGCTCTATGCAAACTTTTACTATTGAAAACTCTTCATCTGGAGCTTCATCTACACTTAAAAAAGTAGCACTTGTTATTGGAAATGCAACCTATCAAAATTCATCAAATTTGGGTATGAATCCAATAAATGATGCCAATGATATGGCCGCAACATTAAAATCACTCGGTTTTACTGTTATTAAAAGTAATAATGCTGATTATGCACAAATGACTTCGGCTCTTAAAGAATTTGCAAGACAAAATACAGATGCAGATATTGCCTTAATGTTTTATGCTGGGCATGGTATTCAAGTAGATGGAAAAAATTATTTACTTCCTGTTGATGTGCAGCTTAGAGACCAAAGAGCAGTTGCCCTTGAATGTGTAAGCGTTGAAAATGTACAGCATATTATGGAAACAAGTAATTCAAGCAGATTAAACCTTATTATATTAGATGCTTG
>DAOVUO010000414.1 GCA_030632545.1 Bacteroidales bacterium | reverse complement strand
CGAGCAATAAAACTGGCACAAACACAATATAGAGCTTTAGCTGGCGATATAGCAGTAGAGCTAAAACAATATTTTAGCGACAAAACCTCGTGGCAAAAAATGTTAAAAGGAATAACAGATAGTACAATTAATTTGGAGGAGGCAAAGCAGCAAGCTTACGAATATTTATCTGAAGAATTGGCTACTTACGTAATAGAGGACGATGAAATAACGGAAATTGAGTATCCAGTATTAGAATATCCTAAAAGTGTAAAATCGCTAGGTTTTGATAAATTGCCTATAATTGGCGGAATTCTTACTGGGATTAAAGGCCAGTATTTGATTTTTGATAATCAGTTTGTATTAAACATTCGAAAACACAGCGGATATAAAGTTAAGTTCAGTGTATAAATATCTTTTTATATGGTTTTTAAGCTTTTGGCTTATAGGTAAATCTGACTTATTAGCACAACGAGCATTTTCTGGATTAAAGCAGGAAAATTATGTTCTGGATGATAGCACTCGATTGGCCTTTTCACTTCAGAATTTACTGTTTTTTAAAAACAATGAGTATTTTACAAAACTCTGGCCAGGTTACACTTTGCTTGGGAATAGTATCAGAACAGAACTTATAGTGCAAGTAGTGCCTAAGTTAAGATTAAATATTGGCACACAATTGATTTTATTTCATGGTAGGGACGAGGCTTTTGTTGATGACCTTATTTGGGGTGTAGAGTTTAAACTGAGTAAGAATTGGAGCGTTAAATCTGGAAGTCTAAATTCGGCACTTAGCCATAATATGCTCGAAGCAATATATGATACCGAAAATATTATTTTACATCCACAGGAAAAAGGATTGCAGTTTTTATATAACGGCAATAATTTTTCTACTGATATTTGGATAGATTGGGAGCAGTTTATTATTTGGGGTGATCCTTTTCAGGAATGGTTTACACAAGGAACATCAAGCGAATGGCAGATTATAAACAAAGCAAATTGGCAATTTAAAATTCCATTTCAGAGTATAATAACGCACCATGGGGGGCAAATAGACGATTCGCCATTGGGAGTGGAAACACTTGTAAATTCAGCTATTGGCTATGTTTTTGAATATAAGTTTAATGCAAGTTCAGTTTTTATTGAGCAGTACGCATTAAGTTTTAATGATGTTTCACCAAGTTTAAAATATCCGTTCGAAGCAGGTCGTGCTTTTCTTTCGCAAATTGGATTAACTACTGATAAGCATTTTTTTATGCTCGGTTATTGGTATGGCGATTATTTTATGAGCACAAAAGGGAATCATTTATTTAATCATTATAATCCTGTGAATCCTAGATATATTGAAGGACAGCGTTCTTTTGCTTTACTGAAATATGAATTTAGGAATTTTGGCTTAGATAATTTTAAATTTACAACAGCTTTTGAAGCCTATTACGATATATTCAATTCTTATTTTGAATATTCTTATGGTATTTATTTTAATTTGAATAACTTGTATCCAGTAATTAAGAAAAAATGAAACGAAAATTAATCGTAAAAATTAGTCTATATTTTATTCTTTCAATAGTTTTTATTTCATGTACAGATAAAAACGAAGGATTTTTTCCGGCAGAAATTGTAAGTGATAATATTAGCGGACGAACAATTAAATATACCCTTCAATTGAGTGCGGCGGCAAATCCTACGGATACAATATATTCGTTGTATGGAGCAAAAGTTTTTTTGGCTATGAATGATACTGTTTTTGTAAAAGAGGCTGATTCTGTTGCAATGCTTAGTTTTGGTAATTTAGCTGATGGTAATATAGTTGTTCGTATTGAACATCCGAATTTTTATACCTATAATTATATTGTTAATCTAAAGGCACAGGATAGTATTGATTTTAGCTCCACTAATTTCAGGAATGCTTCGTCAATAATACAGTTAGTTCCTAAAATTGATGTGCTCTCTGCAAGTGTACAAGGTCATTTTTACGCTGATTTAGATTTAAGTCAAGCTGGTTTTGAAAATATTGGTGCAGGTGTTGGTGTCGGAGCATATTTAAGTGATTCTACGCAAATTAGTTTAGCAGAAGTGTCGCAAGGCAGTAGTATTTTAGATGCGTGGCTCGAATTACCGTCTTTTTACACGCAAAGTAATGCAAGTGGCGAGTTTAGAATAGAACTTCCTGTAGCAAGTAGAGGCTTGAATTATATTTTCACATGCGATAATTTATATTCTAACCAAGTTGATGCTTTGGGGAATAATGTAAATACTCTTTTTTATACTACGGTAAAGGAGCAGCATGTTTTTCCGTATAGCGACATTTGGCTCGATTTCTATTATACTTTTTAAATTTTTGTAATATCTTGATTGTGAGCAATATGTGTGTGAGCGTTAATAGATCGCAATAGTTCTGTGCATTTATGTAATTGTTTCCCAATTTAGTTGGGAGTAAACAATAATGAGGACTTTGATGGAGTTTTTTTATTGAGTTGTTGACTATAAGTTATTTATGAGTTTGTTAATTTTAACTTTGATAAAGTTTATCAAGCTATTGAATAACAATGGTTCGGTAAGATTTACTAAATTTACTGTTTCAAAACTGTATTCCGCTAGTTATAAACAACATAGTAAATAAAATGGAATTTAGTAAATCTATGGATTTCAATAGTTTATAAAAATTTAACGAAGTATTAGAATAATATACTTTGTTTTAATTATAAAGCTTTAAGTATAATGGCATTATCCAAGTTTGTCAATTACAGAATTATATGGCACTTGAGTATAATTTTTGGTGTAATTAGTTTTTTGAATTTAGGGCAATTAGCAGCGCAAACGACTAAGATAACTGGTTTTGTTGCCGATTTGGAGAGTCAAAAGGCTTTGATATATGCTTCTGTGCAATTAAAAAACAAAAGCCTTGGAACTATCACTAATGCAGAGGGGCGTTTTTTAATTTCAATTCCTAAGCTCTATACTAACGATAGTTTGCTCTTTTCTTTTTTGGGCTACGAAACTCAAGTTATTGCAATACAAAATTTACTGCAAAAAGATAGTATAATACTTCTTAGCGAAAAGCATTTTAGTCTTACCGAAGTGGATATAACTGGTTATAGTCCAGTAAAAATAGTTGAAAAGTGTATAACAAATTTTTCTGAAAATTACTATCAAAAGCCAATTATGCTTTCTGCCTATTTTAGAGAATTTATTACAGATAATGGGCATTTAGAGAAGTATTCAGAAGCTCAACTCAAAATTGTTAAGGAATCGTATTTGACTAAGAAAAAGGATATTATGCAGTTTGTTGATGGTGTCACGCATAAAACAAATAGCTTATCGCCAATATGGGAATATATCTATTTTGTAAATGG
>DAOVUO010000307.1 GCA_030632545.1 Bacteroidales bacterium | reverse complement strand
TTGTGACTTTGCTTAATGTATTAAATAAAAAAAATGCCAAATACGGTGTTGCTGGTCTTTGTAATGGTGGGGGTGGTGCTTCTGCTGTTGTGATTGAAAGAGTTTAAATATATTTTTGTTTGTTTTGGGTTTTGGGTTTTCTTCTGAAAATTCAAAACCCAGTTTATTTATCTATTGCAAAAGATTAATAACTGGTTTAGTTTTAAGTTTGGAGGGCTAAATTTTAAGTTAAGGCGTGTGTTTGTGTAAAATATCGAGTTTAAGTAGCTTGGATTAATTAGGATTGCGAATTGTAATTTGCTGAATATTAGCTCATTCGTACAGTCTCATATATTGGAGAAAACTAAAGCCAAAAATAAATAAATTATTAATAGAAATACTCCAAATTTATTTTTACTTTTATTGGTAATTGAAAATAATTTTGAGTAAAATATTTCTGTTTTTATTATTATTAACTGTAAATACGCTTGTTAGTGCAGATACAACTAGTGTAATACAGTTAAAACCTATTGAAATTGATGGGAACATAAAATCAATTGAGCTAAATCCATATATTAGAGTATGGCATAGTATGGTTAAATTTGAAGCTAGTGATGTTGTTAATGCTATTAAAAACAATCAATTAACTGAATATACTCAAATAAAACCACCTGGATTTTCAAAAGATTATTTTTGGCTTATTTTTGATATAAAAAATCAATGTAGCGAAAGTATTAAGCTTTTTATTGAACTAGATAATCCACATGTTGATACTTGCTATATTTATAAACTAAACAATTGCTATGAGGCTGAATTAATTGGTCAGAGTGGTGATATGATGCCTTTTTATGATAGAACATACAATAATACAACGCCTGTTTTCCCTGTTCAAATAAAAGGACAAGAAACTATTCGTTATATCATTTTTTTTAATAAGCGGTTTGCGTCTGTTGATTATCCATTAAAAATATGGAACAGAGAATTATTTGAAAGGCAAACAAGTAAAAGCAGTTTAATTAACTTCATTTATTTTGGAATACTTATTATATGGATTGCGATGGCTTTATTTATAGGATTACTAAATAAAAACAAGCTACTTCTTTCGTATACAGTTTATTTGTTAACCATATTTCTGCTTATTGTTGTTTCAACTGGTTATGCTTTTCAGTTTATTTTTCCAAATACCCCAATAATTAATGAAGTAGTACGATTCCCATTTTCTGTTCTAATGCCTATAAGTTTAATTGAATTTTCAAATGAATTTTTAGGAACTAAAAAATTTGCTCCTTTTTTAATGAAATATTTTTACTCAATTTATGCAATTTCAATATTTATTCTGATTATATGGGCTGTTTTTAATCGTCAACAGCAGGAGCTATTTCCTGGTGTTCTTGTAAGAACTCAGTATATAGTTATACTTATTTCTTTAATTACTATTTTTTTAAGTATATTTTTAATCTATAAAAAAAATAGGCGGAATGTAATTATCTACTTAACAGCAATATCTGCCATAACAATTGGTTCAATAGCTCACATGTTAAGAGAGTTTGGAATATTAAGTGCTACAATAATATATATAAATCCTATTTTACTCGGTTCGTTTTTTGAATTACTAATTTTTATGGTAGCCATAATTCTATCTGTACAAGATACCTACAAAAGAGAGAACAAACTATTACAACTTTTAGCAACAAGTCAAAAAGATAATTTAAAGCACCATATTGAAGGAGCAGAAGAACAAGCATATAAAATCTCTACCGAGTTACACGATAATATTGGAAGTCAGTTGGCTCATTTAAAACGTCAAATTAATGATTTAGATAAAAATTCGTCGCAAAATATGCTATTGAGAACAATTACAGGTGTTTATGAGGACATAAGAAAACTGTCGCAACGATTATCGCCAACAATAATAAAAATTACAGATTTTAAAACTGCAAGTAAACAATTTTTAAAGGATTATTTCGCCCAAACAAACATCAAAGTAAATTTCTATATTAGCGAAAATGCTAAAATTGAAAAAAAAATAGCTCTTCCACTTTATCGAATTATTCAAGAAGCATCAGTAAACTGTCTAAAGCATGCAAAAGCAACAGAATTTTCTGTTCAGATATTTGAGTACGATGATGAAATTGTTGCAAGCATTGAAGATAATGGAGTTGGATTTCAAACAGATACATATAATATACAAAATGGAATTGGAATAGTAAATATGAAAAGTAGGGCAGAAACATTCAATGGTGAATTTGATATTTCATCATTTCCACATAAGGGCACTTCGATAATAGTAAAAATTCCAAAGTAGCATAGTATAGAATATTTTGTAGCTTTTTTTGGGGTAAAATTGGTATTTATAGTTTACTGAAAGTGTAAAGTAGTAATATGGTATTTGTCGCAAACTCTAATTTTTTGCAATCAGAATAAAATTATTGATAAAGCCTGTTGAAAAAACTGATTGTATGGGTTATGCAATAAGCTTGGAAATGCATCATTTCTACCAAAACATGATTCTTAACATAAACTAGGGTTTGATTTTTAGCATATTGTACGTTTTAAAATTATTCTAATTATCATATATTTAAATTTAAAAGAAGTACATTTGTTAGCAATAAATAACTAATCATTTAAATTAATATTATGAAAAAAAATGTAGTAATTATTGGTGCGGCTGGTCGTGATTTTCACAATTTTAATACTTATTTCCGTAATAATAAAAATTATAATGTAGTAGCATTTACTGCTGCCCAAATTCCTGATATTGATGGTCGAAAATATCCGACTGAACTAGCTGGTGAACTATATCCAAATGGAATTCCAATAGAAGCAGAAGAGGAATTAGCAAATCTTATAAAGAATAATAATATAGACGATTGTGTATTTTCTTATAGTGATGTTCCATACCCTAGAGTAATGAATATTAGTGCTTTGGTTAATGCTGCTGGTGCAAATTTTATGCTTTTAGGCCCTAAAGACACAATGATTAAAAGTACAAAGCCTGTTATTTCAGTTGTTGCAACTCGAACAGGTTGTGGTAAAAGTCAAACATCGCGAAAAGTGATAGAATGCCTCATGGCAAAAGGTTTGAAAGTAATTGCTATTAGGCATCCAATGCCTTATGGCGACTTAAATGCGCAAAAAGTGCAACGTTTTGCAGTAGTTGAAGATTTAGCAAAGCATAAATGTACTATTGAGGAAATGGAAGAATATGAACCCCATGTAGTTAGAGGTAATGTGATTTATGCAGGTGTAGATTATGAAGCCATTTTACGTGCTGCTGAAAATGACCCAAATGGTTGCGATGTAATACTTTGGGATGGTGGAAATAATGATTTTTCATTCTATAAATCGGATTTAACAATTACTGTTGCTGATCCTCATCGCCCTGGACATGCATTAAATTATTATCCTGGTGAAGTAAATATGAGATTAGCCGATGTAATTGTAATTAATAAAATGGATACGGCAAGCCCTAAAGGTATTCAAACAGTAAGGAAAAATATTGACAAAGTAAATCCAAATGCGATTGTAGTTGATGGTGCATCGCCTATAAGAGTTGATGACGCATCATTGATAAAAGGGAAAAAAGTGCTTGTTGTTGAGGATGGACCTACTTTAACTCATGGAGAAATGAAACTTGGTGCAGGTACTGTTGCTGCCAAGAAATTTGGCGCAAAAGAAATAATCGATCCTCGTCCTTTTGCGACAGGCAAATTGGCCGAAACATTTAAAATTTATCCAAATATTGGTGTTTTGTTACCTGCAATGGGCTATAGCAAAGAGCAGTTAAAGGATTTAGAAACAACAATTAATAATTCAGATTGTGATTCTGTGATTATTGGTACTCCTATTGATTTAAGTCGAGTCATTGATATTAAGAAACCATACACAAGAGTTTATTACGATTTACAAGAAATTGGCGAGCCTAGTTTAAAAGGTATTTTAGGCGATTTTTTAGCAAAGTTCAAACTTTAAGTTGATTGGTTTTAATGAAAACGGTCAAAATCTTGGCCGTTTTTTTCATCTCCTATTTTTTTAGCAATAAATTTTTCTTAAGGTATTTTATGATTTTTTTGGATAAAATACTGTTAATCTATTTTATCAAATTAGAGCTTTAAGCTAGTTTTGTATCAGTTTTATTAGCCTTTACGATTAATCGTTGTAATAGGCATCAAATTTTAGTAAAAATCAATATGAAAATAGCAATTATAATTTCAATAATTTTAGGAATATTTGGCTCTGCTGGGTATTATGTTTATACAAGAGCAACACAAGCATTTACAGGAACTTTTGTAAGTTCAAAAGTGTTTTTAGGATTGTATATTTTAGTCCTCGTATCTTTTTTTATGGGAAAAATAATTGAGCATTATTCATTAGGTTTCATTAGTAATTTTTTTGT
>DAOVUO010000321.1 GCA_030632545.1 Bacteroidales bacterium | reverse complement strand
ATATGAAGGATTCGAAATAGCAAATTCCTCTCTAACATTGTTTTGCACTATATCCCTATTTATAGAACTCAGCACTACAGTATTATCCGCATGACAACGGTAGCATAATTCATATTCATATTGAATAAGATCAACTTCATCACCATTTTGATCAATACCTCGTACCCCTGCAATAGAGCCATTTGCATTAGGAGCACTTGCTGTTGTACTATTAACCGAATGCGGATTATGACAATCAGCACATTCCACATGATTTAATAAGGGTTCAGAATTCTCGAGTGGGTCATGAATACCCTCATAAGCTCCAACATTATGCGTGTAATTTTGAGTAAAATCAAGCTTAATATTTGTAGCTGCAACATTTCCATTATGGCAATCAAGACAATTATCTTCCTCTGGTTCAAACTTTAACAAACGTGCATTTCCACCTGCATTATGTGGATTATGGCAGTTTTGACAAGCATTTTCAGCCACTGTACTATAAGGAGTATCAATATGCTCCCAAGGACTTGTTCCTTCATTATTCCATGTTGACGTAGAGCTTTTATGGCTAGATCCTGACCAATAATCACGCTCATGACAGTTAAAACACAATTCGGAATATTGTTTTGTTGCCACAAGGAATTTATCATAAGTATTATTATGAGGATCGTGACATGACGTACATTGCAGTTTACTATTTGCATCAAGTACAACAGGATGCGTAGGAGGGAAAAGCATTTGCCCATCGTTTGTTGCAAGCGTAGAATTATAAATAAACGAAACTGGATGATCATCAGACAAATCAGTAGATATATTTGAATTTCCTTGCATGGTACTTGAAGCCCCAGCAATTGTAATATTAGTAGTTCGGCTTAATACATTACCCAGTGCAATAGTTCCATCGTGACATGAGAGGCAAAGAACTGAAGCGCCATCAGGTTGACCATCTGTTGCCTGAAATGTGCTACTTATTAAATTGTTATATAAAACATAGCTTACACTAGGATCATTTCTATTCCATAATGCGCCTTGTGGACTTGAAGCATGAGGTGTATGACAAAATATACAAATCTCTGATTCGGAAGTCGCTTTTATAGTTCCAGAACCACTTACTGATAAATTATGAAGCCCATCTACAACTGATTGTGTTAATCCTATATTGCAAAACCAAAATAAAATAAAAAATATACTAATAAATGCCTTTCTCATATATTACTTCGTTAAGTTTTAAGTTTCGAGTGCTAAGTCTTAAGTTAAATGCTGAATATAAAGTAGTTATGCATAATTTATATATTATTGCAAATGATTATCATTCAATATTTTACAAATATTTAACTGCCTGCCCCGAACATCGGTGAACCATTGTCATACTAACATCCCTAAAATCATTTTCATTTACTTAAAATCATAATCAAATTAAATATTTATAGTCTATATATTGCTGCACTACATATTTAATGCCTAATAAACAAATTTTGAATTGTCACAATTTCAAACTCAATCAAAACTAGCCATACCACCTGTAATACAGACGCTTAAAACGCATTACTCAACAAGTAAGCAAATTCATTTTAAGATATATTTCATTTAATTATTAATTCGTAATTAAACAATTAGGGCTATATAACAATCAACTGGGGCAAATAACCCAATGGGGTTTTATAAGTAAATTTACATATATTAATGTCCTAAAAATTATAAATTTAATTCAATACAATTTTGATGAAAATGAAAAAAAATTTCCTGTTTAGCATAATACTTCTAACTTGCTTTTTTTAACTTATAAATTATTTTAAAATGAAAAAAATTATACTATCTATTTTAATAATACTCGTAGTAACAATAATTGGTGGTCTGGCCTATTTTTACTCTGCATTTAACAATTTTGCACCTAAGGATACATTTGAAATAAGTCAAGAACATTCTATTTATTTCAATGATTCGTATACTGAAGCTAGAGCTGAATTTAGAAAAGCTTCTGAAAAGATAAAGTATGTTTTTCCTGAAACTAAAACGTTTAGCATTAATGTTCCTAGTCAAATTGATAATGATTTAACTATTGATTTTTGCTTTATTCCTGGGACTGTAGATACTAGTAAAATTATTATTATAAGTTCAGGTGTACACGGTGTTGAAGGATATGTTGGCAGTGCTGTTCAGTTAAATATTATGAGTAAATTTATAAAAGCAGAATTATTAGAAAAAACAAGTATTTTGTTTATTCACAGCGTTAATCCTTATGGATTTAAGTATGCTAGGCGTGTGACAGAGAATAATGTAGATTTAAACAGGAATAGTGAAATTGATGACAAACTTTATGCTACCATAAATAAAGGCTATCCAGAAGTTTATGATTTAATAAATAAAAAGGGAAAAGTAAATACAAATAGTATGGCTAATAAATTCTTTTTTATTAAAGCAATAAATGCAATTCGTAAGGCAACAATGCCAGTATTAAGGCAGGCGATTTTACAAGGTCAATATCAATTTCCTGAAGGACTTTATTTTGGTGGAAAAAAAGC
The DNA here is from genome assembly GCA_030632545.1 of Bacteroidales bacterium. Lineage (GTDB taxonomy): Bacteria > Bacteroidota > Bacteroidia > Bacteroidales > DYOH01 > DYOH01. The sequence goes on along the minus strand of DAOVUO010000321.1, from coordinate 1,725 downwards.
CGAACCTCAAATAGAATCTTTGGTGCCAATAATTGATAGTATTTGTAATCCTTATCAAACTATTTTTGCTATTGATTTGCATACAGGTTTTGGTGCTAGAGGCCAATTGCATTTATTTCCAAATCCAGTTGAAAGTGCAATGAAAACACGTATGGAAACTTTATTTGATGGTTATCATATTGATTGGGGTGATTCAGATGAATTTTATACTGTTACTGGTGATTTTGTAAATTATTTAGGAAAAATAAATCCTGAAAAAACGTTTATCCCAATGACATTTGAATATGGAACTATGAATAGTCAAACAACTATGGGCTCATTAAAATCTATGCATATTATGATTTTAGAAAATCAGGGTGAGCAATTTGGTTTTGAAACTAATAGCGATAGTACTAAAGTGAAAACTGATCTTCTTGAAATGTATAACCCAAGTTCTGAATCGTGGAAAACCCAAATTTTAAGTACAACAAATGACTTACTAGAAAAGGTGTTTTTAAGGTTTAGTGAAACTGAATTTTAAATTATCGAATAATTTCAGATACTTGTAAAGCAGAAATCTCAAATCATTGTATAAATTTATATAGTGATTTGAGATTTTTGTATAAACTAGTTTTAAATATCATTAACTTCAAGCTTAAAAATCTGAATTCGTGAATTATAGCTATCCGCCACATAAATGAAATTATCCTTGTCGATATATATACCAGTTGGCATCCAAAACTGAGCTTTTCCTTGTCCTTGTTCACCAAATCGGTATAAATATGTTCCTGCTTTATCAAATACTTGCACTACATGAAAAAGTGCATCTACTACATATATATTTCCGTAAGAATCCGTTGCGATTCCTTTTGGTCTTGCAAAATAGCCAGTAGCATCACCAATTTGACCAAAAGCTGATATAAATTCGCCATTTTTGTTAAACATTTGAACACGAAAATTCATAGTATCAACAATATAAGCTGTACCAAATTTATCAATCCAAATAAATGTAGGATAATTAAATTCGCCATAACTATTTCCTCTGCCACCAATAGTTTTAATTATTTCGCCCTTTTGATTTAAAACTGAAATTCTATGTTTAGCAGTTTCCACCACCCATATTTCGTTGTTAACTTTGGAATACGCAATTCCAGTGGGACGTGCCAAGGAAAGCGAGTCATTTAATCTAGTAACTTGTTTTTTGTTTAAATCAATAAGATAAATACTTTTTAAATGCGAATCAGTAAATAATATTTTACTATTATTTATAGTACAAATTCCAACTAAGGAAGAAAAACCAGTTAATTCCTGAGATAAAAATCTATTGTTTTTTAGTGAATTATTAGAAATTTGAAAAATCTTTTCACTTCCTTGGTCTAATACCCAAAACGAATTTGGATTTTGAGCAACAATATTCATTGGCTTACTCAAAAAACAAGGTTTTTTTCCGAAAATTATACTATTCATTTTTTCCGAAAAAGATTTATTCTCTTTTTCTATAGAAGGATACTCAGCAATCCATTTTACGTGTGGAAAATTACTATTTGTAATAAAGCTACTGTCCTGAGCAAAACTTAAAGCAAAATTATAAAATAATAAAAATAATAAAAATCGCACAAAATACTTCTGCCATATCATATATAATATTTCGTTAAGTTTTAAGTTTCGAGTGCTAAGTTTTAAGCTTAAAAAAAAATCGGGATACTAATACAATTTTCCAAAGAGGCTTAGTATAAATAATAGTTT
>DAOVUO010000395.1 GCA_030632545.1 Bacteroidales bacterium | reverse complement strand
GATACTTTTATGCTTCAAAAGCTTATGTTTTATATAAAACTTTAGCAATATTAATACACAAAGATGCCGTTCCTAAAAATATTCTGAAAAAACTAGATATTCAAAATTAAAACAATACGAAAAGACCTGCTTATTTTTAAATAAACAGGTCTTTTTCCTTCTTAGATTATATACTATTTCTACTTTACGAAGTTATAAATTCCTATTAATCAGCATACTTACCTGCTTTATATTGATAGTAAAAATCAAACTGGCTTAGTAAAGTAAATAGTTCTCAGATATTCGGGGAACTATTGCCTCACTATTCCTCAATTAAAACATTGCCTCTAACCCACAAAACTTTTCTCGAATTTTTAGGATCGTTTGTTATTATAGTTATACTTTTGTTTTGCATACCTTTTTTATGAGCTGAATCAAAAATAGCTTTTATATCTACTGTTTTACCAGGTTCGATAGTTTTAGATTCGGGCATTACAGCGGTACAGCCACAAGAAGAACTTAATTTATGTATAATTAATGTAGATTTGCCAACATTTTTAAGTTTAAAAACAAAATCAACCTTTTCGCCTTGTTTTATCTCACCAAAATTAAAAGTTTCTGTTTTAAAATGTACTATCGGGGCATTTTCTTTATCTTTTGCCGAAAGAATAGAAAAATCCTCTTTAATTACTGCACTTATATTTAAACGATTATTACGTAAAGACTTCCCATTTACTTTTACAAATACATTATCATGCACATAATCCCAGTCATTTTTAATTCCAGCATCATAAGTTAAAATAATTTTCCCCTTTTCCTTAGAATTTAATTTTGCAGGTACTGCTTTAACCGTCATGTGCGATGGAATATTTGTAAAACTTAATTCAGCGATATCTGCACCAGAGTTCATAATTTCTATAGTTTTAGTCAATTTTTGTCCTCTTTTTATTTGACCAAATCCAACATGAAGACTCATAAACTTTACCCCACCAATATCGTATTTATAATTAGGTTTGGCAGCCTCACTTGCCTGTGCTGATACTACATTTCCTTTGATTATCAAATTAACCGTAGCAGGTTCGCCATTAGTAGTAACTTTTATAGATTTTGTAAACGTTCTATAGCCTTTAGGATTAAATGTAACATCCACATAGCCCTTTGAGCCAGCGGCAACAGGAGTTTTTGTCCAACTTGGTGTTGTACACCCACAGGTAGCATTTACACTAGTAATTAAAAGCGATGAACTTCCTGTATTTACAAATTCAAATCTATATTTTGCTTTACCATCAGCTTCTTTAATTTGACCAAAATCATGGAGAGTTTTACTAAAAGAAATTTTAGCCACTTTAGTCTGGGCATTTACTTGAAAAAAAACAACACTGAAAGCTATAAAAATAAGAAAACGTTTCATACAATTGATTTTATGATTTTTACAAAATTATAAAAAATAGGCAAAAACTAAGTTTTATAAGTGTTTTTTTTACTTAACCGATGCTATTATTTTTAATGCATTTTCATAGGTCTTCCCATCTACCTGTATATTTATTAACTCCTTATGGAAACCTTTACTTGTTTTATTTGGGTTTGCAGTAAATCGAACTGTAGCTATTTGTTCTGCCGCTATTTTTATTGATTTATTATCCACAGAAACAAAGCTTGGTAAATCAAGAAAGCTCAAATTGATTTCTGCATTTGAATGATTATAAAACTCAAAAATAACATCCTTTTCCTTATTTGATAGACTAGCAAAAGCAATATTTTTTCCTTTTACCCTTGCATTACCATAAGCATAAGCAAAAATATCTGCCATTAGTTTTTCTTTTGGCACTACTTCGCCAACTACTCGTAATGTAACACTTGCAGGATTTCCGTTACTATATACAATTATAGATTTATCAAATTTTTGATAATTTGCTGGATTAAACTCGGTATTTACATAGCCTGTTTTGCCTGGTAAAATAGGCGTTTTAGTCCATTCTGGTGTTGTACATCCACAACTAGCCTCAACATTTGTAACAATTAGCGGCGTAACACCAGTATTAGTGAATTTAAATTTATATTGAACATTCCCATCGGCCTCTTTAATTGTACCAAAATCATGCACTGTTTTTTCAAAACTCAAAATTGGAGTCCTTACTTGAGAGATTGATTGAAAAGAAAAAAAGAATGTAAAACTTACTAAAAAAAATATCTTTATCATAACTATATTAATTTACTGTTTTTATAAAAACACCTAAAATACAAATTCTGTTGTTTTCAAATTCGTTAAACATTGTTAAACTGTATAAAATTTAAAACAAAAAAAGCCTCTGAAAAACAACAGAGGCTACTAATTCATTATAAAAACCTTATTATTCAATAACTTTAAGCTCTTTTCCTACTTTTATAAAAGCTGCAATTGCTTTATCCAGATGTTCCTTTTTATGAGCAGCCGATAATTGAATTCTAATCCTAGCTAATCCTTTAGGTACAACAGGATAATAAAAGCCAATCACATAAATTCCTTCTTCGAGCAATTTAGATGCAAAATTTTGAGATAATTTAGCATCATAAAGCATTAATGCAACTATTGCAGAATCTGATGGTTTCAAATCAAAACCAGCACTGGACATACCGTTCATAAAATATTCACGATTCAACATTAAATTATCACGCAATTCTGTTGTTTCAGAAAGCATATTAAACACCTCTAATGCAGCCCCAACAATCATGGGTGCCAATGAATTTGAAAACAAATATGGCCTAGAACGTTGGCGCAACATATCAATTATTTCCTTTTTCCCAGTAGTATAACCACCAAGTGCCCCACCAAGTGCCTTACCTAATGTTCCCGTAATAATATCAACTTTATCCATTACATTGTGGTGCTCATGTGTGCCACGACCAGTTTTACCAATAAAACCAGAAGAATGACTATCATCTACCATCACAAGTGCATCGTATTTTTCTGCCAAACGAGTAATTTCATCTAAGCGAGCAATATCACCATCCATAGAAAAAACACCGTCTGTTACAATCACTCTAAAACGCTGTTTTTCAGCCTTTATTAATTGCTCCTCGAGATTTTCCATATTACTGTGCTTATATCTATAACGAACTGCTTTACACAATCTAACGCCATCAATAATAGAGGCGTGATTTAGTTCATCAGAAATAATTGCATCTTTATCTGTAAACAAAGGTTCAAACACACCTCCATTAGCATCAAAAGCGGCAGCATAGAGAATAGTATCTTCCATACCAAAAAATTCGGCTACTTTCAGCTCCAACTCTCTATGTATATCTTGTGTTCCACAAATAAAACGGACAGAAGACATTCCATAACCATGAGAATCTAAAGCTTTGTGAGATGCTTCAACTACCCTAGGATGAGAAGATAATCCGAGATAATTATTCGCACAAAAATTTAAAACTGACTGACCACTAGAAAGTTTAATTTCAACATCTTGTGGGCTTGAAATTATTCGCTCATTTTTATATAAACCTGCTTGCTCTATAGATTCGAGCTCTTTTGCTAAATGTTCTTTTATTTTTCCGTACATAGTGTTT
>DAOVUO010000504.1 GCA_030632545.1 Bacteroidales bacterium | reverse complement strand
CAACTATTCGGGATTTGAAATTCCTGACGATGTAGGAGGGCGATACTCGGTTTTTACACCAGTAAGTTTAATTCCAATTGCAGCTGCTGGATTTAATATTGTCGAACTTATCAAAGGTGCTTCTGCAATGCATGATAGATGTAGTGAAAAAGTTCCGTTTAAAGAAAACCCTGCTGCCCAATATGCAGCTATCCGAAATGCATTATATTTAAAATCTTATGATACCGAGATTTTAGTAAATTATAACGATAAGCTACATTTTATTGCTGAATGGTGGAAACAACTTTTTGGTGAAAGTGAGGGAAAAGAGAACAAAGGAATTTTTCCTGCTGCTGTTGATTTTTCAACAGACTTACACTCAATGGGGCAATACATCCAAGATGGAAAACGAAATTTGTTTGAAACTGTAATATCAGTTGAAAACACTCGTCACCAATTGAACATACCTAAAAATGAGGATGATTTAGATAAACTAAATTATATTGCCGGAAAAAGTATCGACCACGTAAACAAAATGGCAGAAGAAGGCACACGTATTGCTCACATTGAAGGCGGTGTTCCCAATATCAGTATTAAAATAAAAAGTATTGATGAATATTCGATTGGCGAATTGTTTTATTTCTTTGAAAAAGCGTGTGGTATTGGTGGATATTTACTCAATGTAAACCCATTTGACCAGCCAGGAGTAGAAGCTTACAAAAAAAACATGTTTGCTCTACTTAATAAGCCTGGTTTTGAAGAAGAATCAAAAATAATTAATGAAAAACTAAATAAAAAATAATGTAGCCATTTATACATCAATAGTTCGGTAAATTTTTATAAACTACTGAAATCCATAGATTTACTAAATTCTATTTTATTCACTATGTTGTTTATAACTAACGGACTACAGTTTTGAAACAATAAATTTAGTAAATCTTACCGAACCATTGATACATTATTGATTAAAATATACGAAAATGAGGTTTGCAAGCCTCATTTTCTATTTATATCTTTAGTAAAAAAAAGATGAGACAAGCAATTATAGACCTAGGAACTAATACATTTAAAATTCTAATTATAGAACGCGACGAAGACAATAAACTTCAAATTCTATATAAAACTAAAATGCCTATAGGTTTATCAGCATCAGCAAATACAGGAAGGATTTCGGTTGCTGGTTTTATTCGTGGAATAAATGCTCTAAAAGCATTTAAAACCAATATTATAGATTACTACAAAGTTGATAAAATAATTGCTTTTGCTACCGCTGGTTTACGAAATACGGCTAACGGAAAAGAATTTGTGGAATATGTTCAGCAAGAGCTAGGAATGCGAATTGAAATTATTACTGGCGAAAGAGAGGCAGAACTAATATACGAAGGTGTAAAAATGGCAGTTCCCTTAACTAATGAAAATATTTTAATGCTTGATATTGGTGGCGGTAGCTCTGAATTTATTATTGGTAATAAGAATGGTATAAAATGGAGTGCCAGCTATAAATTAGGTGCTGGAAAATTAACAGAAAAATTTAAACCATCAGATCCCATAAAAACAAAAGAAGTAAATGAAATTAATGCTTTTTTTGCTTCTGAATTAGCAGATTTTTTTGAAGCAGTTAAAAAATATAAAATTGAAACCCTAATTGGATCTTCTGGTTCGTTCAATACTTTTGGTCGTATGGCTGCGGCAAGATATAGCAGCTCAGAAAAGTATAAGGAAAAACTTTATTTTAAAATTACTGCCGAACAATTTACTGATATGCACCAAGTTATAATAAATAGTAAAATTATTAACCGTTCAAAAATTGAAGGAATTAAGCTTATAAGAAGTGAAATTATTGTTGCAGCCTCTCTGCTTGTTGCATTTATATCGGATGAGCTAAAAATTAAAAACATTATTCAATCGCAGTATTCGCTAGTTGAAGGTGTACTTTCATTAATAAAAAACTAAATATTTTTTAGCATCCATACATTACAAGCACTATGACCTGTGTTGCCCATTGAATAATCAATAGTTTTAAATCCGAATTTTTCATACAATGAAATTGCTGCATGCATATTATCAAAAGATTCTATATAACACTGCTTATATTCCTGTTCTTTAGCTGTTTCTAAAACTTTCTCAACCAAAGCTATTCCTATTCTAAACCCTCTTCCTTCGGGTAAAATATATAATTTCTGAAGCTCGCATATTTCATTAGGATTATTTGCCAATGCTTGTAAACCAGCACCTCCAACAATTTTGCCATTTAGTTCGGCTACAAAATAAAATGATTTATCAGACTGATAAGCCTCAAACATGTGCTTAGTGTCGTAATCTGTGTATGCAGTATTTGGTTTGTCGGCACCATATTCTTTTAATGTTGAACGAATAATATTTTTAATAGCAATATTATCATCCAATTTAATCAAACGGATATTTACATTATTTTCTTCTTGCATTAATCTATAGTTAAGTTTGAGTTTCGAGTGCTAAGTTTTAAGTTAAAATACTGATTACTTAACAGTTATGCTTAATGAATTTATTTTTTGCAAATATTTAACT
>DAOVUO010000401.1 GCA_030632545.1 Bacteroidales bacterium | reverse complement strand
TCTTAGTGTTTTCGCCATAGTTGCTATGGTAATTGCTTGTATGGGTTTATTAGGCTTAACATTTTTAGCCGTACAAAACAGAACCAAAGAAATCGGCATCCGTAAAGTAAACGGTGCCAAAACATTTGAAATACTGACTATGCTTAACAAAGATTTCATAAAATTGGTACTAATTGCCTTTGTTGTAGCCAGCCCCATCGCATATTATGCAATGAATAAATGGCTCGAAAATTTTGCTTACAAAACTGAAATGAGCTGGTGGATATTTGCTCTGGCAGGAACTGTAGCTTTGTTGATTGCATTGATAACTGTAAGTTGGCTAACATTTTGGGCCGCACGAAGAAATCCAATAGAGTCATTGAGGTATGAGTAAGTATTGAACTTTGAGTGCGCTCCGAAAAGCCGCTAAGCGGCTGAAATTGTAAAATCCGACTTTTCGGAGTGCCGTAAACTTTGATTTAAATGATGAATTTGAAAACTATGATTGTTGGAAATAAAATGAAAAATTAGGGTAATCGTGAAAGTCAAAATAAAACATGACTCAGACAATGTATTGTGAAAGCCAGAGGGCAAATAAATTATCCTGAACAAGCACTGAGTAAAACTAGAAACAGAGATGAAACAACTACAACAAACAATACGGGGATTAAAAAAGAACAAATTAAACAGTTCGGTAATAATCCTTAGTCTGGCTATAGGAATTGCCAGCTTCTTTCTGATATCTGTATTTATTCAGCGAGAGCTAAATCCTGAAAGCTTTAATCCTGATAAACATCGAACATTTGCTTTACAGTCAAACAACCCTTTTGGCATAGTGGGAGGATTCAGCACAAAAATGGTACACTGTCGCTACGGTTCAGCCGAATATATGAAAGAAAATTTTGCAGAAGTAGAAAGTTTTTGCCGCCTTGCACACAAAAATGCTAAGCGAATAAAAGTTAGTAGGAATCTTTTTCATGACCAATTAATTGTTCTAAATACATCAGCAAACTTTTTCAACTTTTTTAATTATACATTGTTAAGCCAAAATGCAGAATCAGTACTCCAAACCAAAAATGATGTTGTTATTTCAAAGGAACTTGCGACAAAATACTTTGGAAAGGAACAGCCTTTAGGAAAATCTATTCAGATAAGCTTTAAGAAAGAGGAAAAAGAGTATGTAGTAACAGGGGTTTTTAAGAAGCCCAGTTCAACGACTCAAATTAATTTCGATATGGTAAGCTTATTCGAAGGTGAAAGAAACAGCCGTTATTATGTAAAACTAGATTCTCCTTTCAGTAAGCAAAAAATGGAAGAAAAGTTTGAACAGTTAAAAGATGAAATACCGATTTTCAAGGTTGATGAACCTAACCAATATTCTCTTCTTCCTATGAATGATGCCTATTTTAGTTCAATGAGAGGAGCCAAGTGGGAAAACTCACGCGATAAAGCTGACCTTTGGATAGCTGGCATAGTTGCATTATTGATACTGGGGGTTGCCATTTTTAATTATCTCATATTAATGAAAAACAGCATAAACGACAATACAAAAACCTTCACAGTAAGCAGAATTCACGGTGCGTCAAACAACAATTTGGTTTTATTGTTTATGTACAAAATTTTAGCCATGATGTTTATTGCAATTGTACTTGGTGCTGCTCTTTTGAAATTATTTTTACCCTATTTTAACGAACTGATGATGACTACAATCACAGAGTCAGTTTTCTTACAATATGATAGTTTAGTGCTACTTGTGTTGCTTTTAGGAATGGTAACTGCAATTACTTATTTCTTCGCACTTGCTCATATAAAAACACAGCTATCAACCACAAATATAAAAGGCATCAATCGACCATTTCGTTCCAAAATAAACGTACTGAATATTATCCAGCTTACTACAATGATAATTTTGATAATTTCTTCTTCAGTTGTAATCAAACAAATTCAGTTTATATACAAAAAACAAATTGGCTTGGATAAAAATGTGATGGAAGTAAAAATTCCACTAGCTTATCAAAATAAAATCGAAGTTTTCAAGAAAGAATTACGTGCTAACCCAAATATTAAAGAGCTTTCTTTAGCTCCAGCATCGCCTTTGTCGGGACATATGATAGTTAGCTTAACTTACGACGACGGTGGTGTTGAAAAGTTATATTCGCCAAGTTTGTTTTCGGGAGATGCCAGCTTTGTAAAAACGCTGGGAATAAGAATTCTGGAAGGTGACGATTTTTCTGGAATTTCTGAAGTTGATAAGCGAAAGTGCATTATTAATAAATCATTGGCTAATATGTTCCCAAATCAAAAACTTGTTGGAAAAAGTATGCCGGGTGATCCAAACAAAACAATTATTGGTATTGTTGAAGATTTTCATTTTTCAAGCTTAAAAAGAAAGGTTGAACCTGCGTATATTGAATATAGTGACAAAGGTCCAAATATTTTAGTTAAAGCAAAAGATGGTTTGGAAAGTGAAGTAGAAGCTTCGGTAGCTGCTATTTGGTCAAAGCTAATTCCAGACTATCTAGTAAATTTGGAAAAGTTAGATACATTGTATAAAAACCGCCATGATGAAAGTAAAAATTTTATTCGCTTAATTGGCTCAGGCTGTCTCATTAGCATTTTCTTATCGATTATAGGCTTGTTTGCGATTTCGGTTGATAAAAATATAAAACGGACCAAAGAGATAGGTATACGCAAAGTAAACGGAGCAAAAGTTTCCGAAATATTAATTATGCTCAACAAAGACTTTGTAAAATGGGTTGCAATGGCTTTTATAATAGCCACTCCAATTGCTTATTATGCAATGAATAAATGGCTGCAAAATTTCGCCTATAGAACCGAATTAAGTTGGTGGATATTTGCTTTGGCAGGAATTATGGCTTTGCTAATAGTCCTAATAACAGTTAGTTTTCAAACATTTAAAGTCGCACGCAGAAATCCGGTGGAAGCCTTGCGATATGAATAGAAAAGGAGATGATTTAGAAAATATCAATAACTAAAAAGGAATAACTAAAAAGTAGAAATTATGTTTTTAAAGAACTTTAAATCATTTGCTAAAAGTCTTGTAAGTAACAAGTTATACACAATTGTAACTCTTGTTGGGTTTACTATTTCCTTAACTTTTGTAATTCTTTTAAGCGTTTATATTAAGAAAGAACTCACCGTAAACAGTTTACAAAAAAATGGGCCCAGAATCTATCGCTTAATAAATGAAGCTTATTCGGATTATGCACCTCCTATTGGTTCTTATCTACAAAATGAATTTCCTGAGATAGAGAGTTATACGAGAGTTTATAATGGTGATGACATATTGCATACCCAAGATAATATTAAAGTAAAATTCAATTATTTAGCTGCCGACTCTACCTTCTTTACTATTTTTTCGTTTAAGCTTATCGAAGGCAATCCAGAAACCGCACTTAAGACAAAAAACTCTGTTGTTTTAAGCAAGGAATTCGCTAATAAAATTTTCGGAAATAACTCTTCGTTGGATA
>DAOVUO010000419.1 GCA_030632545.1 Bacteroidales bacterium | reverse complement strand
TGTATGGATGAATCTCCAAAACAGTTGATTGCTGAGATTCGAATGCCAGAAAAAATGAAAGATGGGAGCAAGCTGATTGATTATGAATATTCAAGAAAAGGAGTCTGTAACATTTTCATTGCAAATGAACCACTCGCAGGAAAACGAATAGTGAAAATAACTCAGCGCAAAACTAAGAAAGATTGGGCTGAATTTGTGAAAGAAATTGCTGACAATTATAAAGATGCTAAAAAAATAACATTAGTTATGGACAATCTTAATACACACAAAGCAAGTTCGTTATATGAAAGATTTCAACCAGAGGAAGCCAAACGAATTTGGGATAGATTTGAATTTGTTTTTACCCCCAAACATGGCAGTTGGCTTAATATGGCAGAAATAGAATTAAATGTATTAAATGGTCAGTGCCTTAATAGGCGGATTGATAATATTGATACTATAAAACAAGAAGTTGAAGCATGGCAAAACCATAGAAACAATAAAGTTGCAAAAATTAACTGGAGGTTTACAGCCAAAGATTCAAGAATAAAACTCAAAAGACTTTATCCGTCAATTCAAACTTGACATGACACTAGATGGTGTTTTGATAGGACAAGGCACTTCTTCAACAACTGCATTCCCGTGGAGTACTTACAATTTTAGGCTACCCGTATAAAGTTGGACACTCCTAAATATCAGTCTATTGGTTTTCGTTTCCGAGGTCTTGGTAAATCTCCAAAATTCTCCAAAATATAATTGAACAATGGATCGAATTTAATTTTTTCTCTAAATAACCGTTCTGCTGGTGTTTTACCGTCAATACCTCTGGTATCAAAATTATGCACAATAGTAAGAACTTTTAATCTATTATCATCAAAACCTCGTTGGTTATGATTGATTAAAGACAAATAACCATTTCGTCCTTCAACCTGCGATGATGCTCTTTGGAATTTACGACATAAATTGATTGCATCATTCTTGAGCCTCTTGCTTTCAATATTTGAAATTTCTGTTGCAAGATACTGGTTTTGATCAATTTCATAGCATTTTTTAAGCTCTTTCTTTAATCGCACCCGGCTTGGTTTATGTTTTGTTTTCTGAATAGCTAATTCCCAGTAAGTACTTGGTAATAAATAATTTTCAAACCATTTTTTGGTCAGTTGTGGAACGGTCATTGCCGACAATGTTTCTTCTTTTATTTGATGCCACAAGCCTATAACTGATACAAGATCGGACACCTGTTTCTCAGCTTTTGTAAACAATTTATATTTATCAGTAATTTCGCAATTATCAATAACTTGCTTAATATTTGATAATTCTTTATGTATGTTTTTTTCAGCGAATTCTATCGTATTGTTTTGATTGCCTTTTCGAAATGGATGAAGCACCTGTGATATATTGCTCATACTTTCAACATATAAATCAGTATGAAATTGGATATGAGCGTATTTATCTGAGCAATCATTAATTAATTCATTATTTCTTGTTTCCAATGCCTCTTTCATATTGCTATCTGAACAACGTAGCTTACTGGCTAAAGATAAGCAAAGTAGCTTGTTAATGCAATATTTAAAATGGAAACAGTCAGCAACACTGCTAACTTTATGGACGGAAGTAGCTAAGCTAACCAAAGCTTTTGCACGGTCACTAACAAAATACATGATTTGTGCAAAGGGAAGTAATTTAAAGAGTTTTTTTTATATGCTTATCCCAAGTGGTAGCAGTCCTTTGCTGTGATTCTGTTTCAAAAAAAATATAACCACTTGATAGTTCCTGACACACCAGATACATTTTATCGAACCATGTTTCATCTACACCAAGTATTAGTTTTATTTCCTTTATTTTGGAATGTATTTCTTGCTCTGTGGCTTTATTATATTCCAATATTAGTGCTTCTATGCGCCTGATAATTTTTAATACAATGGATTCCGATGCAGGAAGGTAGTTATCCAATCCCAACAGATCAAAAAGCTCTCTGCACCTTCCTGCTCCATTACCAGACTTGATGCAAAAAACGTAAATTACCGATACAACCACTTTTGTAGTAAATTGATATCCAAGTTCCGTTTCCCAAAAATCAGTACCTGTCTCCTTAATTCGTTCGGCAACTTTTTGTTTGTGATAATGTACTGTACTCTTGGGAATATTAGTTGCTCTTGAAATTTTCCGAATTGTTTTTTCTTTTCGTATAAATACAGACAATATTTTTTCTCTTAAATTCATATATTGTTCAATTATAATCTATTACTACAAAATATACTTGTATTTATAATGTTAAGCATTAATAAATAGTATTATATTAATTGACAAATATAAGAATTTATATTATATTTGCAAAAAACTTATAATCAATAATATTAAATATATGAAAAAAGTAGGAAGAAAAGTAGATATATCCAACATAAACGTAAATGAAATAGATGTTTGGATGCAAACTAATAAACAATCAAAAGATATTTTAAAATGTCAATCTATAATAGCATTACATAAAAATGTTCAAATGAAAGAGGTATGTAATGTATTAGGAGTAACCAGAGAGGCTGTTAGGTTATGGAAAGAGCAACTACGTAAAGGAGGATTAAAGGAATTGCTCAAAAAGGGGAAAGTGGGTAAGCGCTCAAGGCTAACCGTATTGAAGTTAAAAGAACTGAAGAAAGTAATCAAGCAGTCTCCTGAAAATCACAATTTAGAAGGTGAAAAATGGAAAGGTAGCTTAGTAAAACAGTATGCGAAAAAAAAATGGAAAATTGAGATTAGTATGCGTACTGCTCATCAATGGCTTAATAAAGCAAAATAATCAATAGGCTTGGAATTGTATTTCTGAAATTGTATTACCTTTGGCTAATTATTCAATATTTGTCCAACTTTATACGGGTAGCCTTTTCTTTCATAGCCGACAAAGTTAGTTTTTCATCTTTTTTAATAAATTTTTTGAAACGTTTTTGCCATCTAAAAATAGTTCTCTAGAAACACTATATTTAATTGATGCATCGCAGACTGTTAGCAACCCACTAATAATTTCTTCTGCTACTCTTTTTTTTAATTCATCTGAATGAAAATTTTTCTTCATTTTGTCCTAATTTAAGTTTACATTTATAATTTTTTATTGCTTTTTTTTGTAAACCTATTTTAGGACAAGACATATGATATTGCAATATTTTTATTTTCAATTACTTTTTTTTTTATTATCGTCTCTTAATGCTCAGGTATTTATTTGAATGAATTATCTTTCTGAGAGGCCCCGGATCCATCGCCAGCAGACCAGACAGTCCCTCTTCCTCGTTCTGGATGGCGTTGGCCAG
>DAOVUO010000505.1 GCA_030632545.1 Bacteroidales bacterium | reverse complement strand
ATTTATTATTGGGCTAACGCAAGAGGATTGATAATTGACGATTGACGATTGACGATTGGGCTAGCGCAAGAGTTTTGACGGTGCAAGACCTGCTAGCGTGCTTGCACCTAGTAGCGTCTGGGATAATTGTTGATTGATAATTGACGATTGACGATTGGGCTAACGCAAGAGTTTTGACGGTGCAAGACCTGCTAGCGTGCTTGCACCTAGTAGCGTCTGGGGAAGATTCGTCTGGGGAAGTAGTTTCTGGAGGTCGGACGAAGAGAAAAACAAAAACTCCACGAAAAATTTTTATGAGATATAAAAAGCCATTAAATTTGTAAGCGAAATATACGCTGATAAAAACATGGACGAAAAATTAGCTGAAAACAAAATTTTTGAGGGAATTGATTACGCTGAAAAAGAAATAAATATAATTGAATATGATAATTGTAGATTCATCAATTGTTCATTTTCAAATGCTGATTTATCAAACATTACTTTTATAGAGTGCGAGTTTGATAACTGTAATTTTAGTATGGCCAAAATACTAAATACCTCATTAAATGATACTAAATTCACTAATTGTAAATTACTAGGCCTTAATTTTGATGATTGTATTCAGTTTTCTGTATCAGCTAATTTCGAAAATTGTATTCTAAATTATGCCTCTTTCTACAAATTAAAGTTAAAAGCTACTAATTTTAATACTTGCAAGCTTACGGAAACAAATTTTGGTGAAACAGACCTTAGTAATTCGGTATTTGATAATTGCGACTTAAGTGGTGCAATATTCGAAAACACAAATCTCGAAAAAGTCGACTTCCGTACTTCATTTAACTATTCAATAGACCCTGAAATAAATAGAATTAAAAAAGCAAAGTTCTCAAAAGCTGGAGTAATAGGCTTGTTGAACAAATATAATATCGAAATTGAATAAATACTTGACAGTAATTTGCTCTAGCTCGCAAATATTGTTACATTGTTTTAATTAATACTTAATAATTATGGAAGAAAGTTTACAAGTACTAGACACTATACGCCTGAATTTCAACGAAACAGGCCTGTTTTTTCTGAATATCACACTCGCATTTATTATGTTTGGTGTTGCATTAGGATTGAAAATAGAAAATTTCAAAAGAGTTGCACTTAACCCAAAGCCTGTTTTTGTTGGCGTATTCTCGCAATTTATTTTAATGCCAGCAATGACATTCCTTCTTATTTTAATAATAAAACCAAGCTCTAGTGTAGCTTTAGGAATGATATTAGTTGCTGCATGCCCTGGTGGAAATATATCCAATTTTATTACCTCAATGTCAAAAGGTAATGTTGAGCTATCGGTTAGCCTTACTGGTATAGCTGACTTATCGGCAATTGTAATGACACCTGTTAATTTTGCCTTTTGGGCAGGATTATACTCATTTACATCAGCAACAATTATTCCTATTCAAATAGATACTTATGAAATGGTTAAAACAATGATGCTTTTACTTGCATTGCCTATTACCATTGGAATGATATTCGCCTACAAACTCCCCCAACTTACAGCAAAAATTATTAAACCAATTAAAATCTTATCCATTATTATTTTCCTTGGATATATAGTTGGTGCTTTAAGCTTAAATTTTTCGTATTTTCTTGAATATATTCACTTAATTGTATTTATAGTACTTATTCATAATGCACTAGCGCTTACAACTGGTTTCTCTATGGCTCGATTATTTAGGCTATCAAACAAAGATACTCGAACAATAACTATAGAAACTGGTATTCAGAATTCTGGTTTGGGATTAGTATTAATATTTAATCCTAATTTATTTAATGGATTAGGCGGAATGGCATTTATTGCTGCCTGGTGGGGAATTTGGCATATTTTATCAGGATTGGCAATTGGTTTTTTCTGGGGAACAAAACCTTTAACCTCATCGGTAAAAAGTTTAGAAACATCATAATAAAGCAGAATGTTAATTCTACTTTGTGAGCTGACAAACTCTTGTTAGTCAGCTCACTTATCTGTTTAATGATGAGAGTAAAAGTCAAAAGAAGAAAGAGTTTTATTTTAACTTAAAACTTAACAAAGTATTAAAAGCAGGATATTAATGTATCAATTTTATGGTAATTGATACATTTTGCTTTAAACTGAATTTGCATTCATCAAAATTAGGCGCACTAAAAATAGGTTTTATATTATTCGAAAATCCGTAGCCTTCTAAGGGTATTCCCATAATATTCCTATTGCATTCTTTATCGGAATTATCATCATGGAAAAGTGCAATGCCATAATCATTTGGAGCTAAGTCATTTATTTCGATACTTGTAACGCTCGAAACTACTTTTACTACTGTCGCGCATACTGTAAAGAATAATACTTGCATATTCTACTGGTGCGTTACTGCTTTTGTCAATTACTTTTCCTGATAAAACACCTATTTGTGGCATATTTCCTCCTCGTCCACTTCCTTGTTGGGCAAATAGTATTATAGATGAAATGATAATTAGATTTAAAGTTGTGAAAAAACGTTTCATAAATTGATATT
>DAOVUO010000365.1 GCA_030632545.1 Bacteroidales bacterium | reverse complement strand
TATCGTACCTCGTGGCAAAGCACTTGGTGCAGCTTGGTATCTACCTGAGGAAAGACAATTAAACACAACTGAGCAGATGGTAGATGAAAGGTGTGCAACTCTTGGGGGAAGAGCATCAGAAGAACTTACTTTTGGGAATATATCCACTGGAGCACTAAACGACTTAGAAAAAGTTAATAAACAAGCATTTGCAATTGTTGCATACTTTGGTATGAGTGATGAACTTAAAAATATTTGTTTTTACGATTCTACTGGAAGGAATGAGTACTCATTTAACAAGCCATACAGTGAAAAAACGGGTGAAATAATTGATGCCGAGGCAAAAAGAATAATTGCAGAACAGTACAAAAGAGCAATTAAAATACTAAAAGGCAAAAAAGAAGGTTTAGTTAAACTAGCTGAAACATTACTTGAAAAAGAAGTTATTTTTACTGAAGACTTAATTCATATTTTTGGTGAAAGGCCATTTAAAATCGAACCAATAATAGAAATGAATGGAACTGAAAAGCCAGAAAAACCAGAAGAAATTGAAAATAAAGAAAACAATATAGTAGACCCTCTTGACATTGCATAGAAAAATGCGTAAATTATACTCAATTCAAAATATAGAAAAATGAAAAATTGGATTGTAGTAAAATCATACGAAAGACTTCAACAAGCTCAATTTAGAAAGAGCTTATTAGAGCAAAATGATATTGAAGCAGTAGTCTTTGTAAAAAAGGATTCTGCTTTTCTTTTGGGTAATATTGAGCTTATGGTTAAGTCAGAGGACTTAAATAGAACAAGCGAAATACTTAACGAATTTAGTGGATGGACTCAAATAATTAGATTTACGCGAAAAAAACCACTTGAAGTATTAGATGAGATTTTTCAGCAAAGTGAAATCGAAACAATGTTAACCACCGATTTTGACTCGATGCTTAATGCTAGTATTTTTGAACTTTATGTACGTGTTGATAAAGCTCAGGATATTCAAAGCTGGCTAAAATCACCAAAAAACTGGAATCTTCTTACAAAATGTAATCATACTAAATTTTTAGCATATTACTATGATATTCTAGAAAAGTATAAGATTGAGGCCATAATTACAAGCTCAATTAACGAAATTTCTTTAGAAACAGACTATCTTTTATATGTTCAACCAGAAAAATATGACTTTGCAAGAAATCTATTAGCTGAACTTAGGGGCTGGACTGTTATACATTCACCTAAAAATAAGGATGATGCCGAAAAATGGGTAGATTTTCTTGAAGAAAACAATATTCCTACTATATTTGAGCAAGAATCTGAATACAAAAATTATTACCTTTACACACAATTAGAATTTGAAAATGAGGCGACACAGCTAGTTAATGATAATAGAGATTGGATGTTAGCGATAAGTTTTTCCGATTTTCATAAGGCAATGTTGGCAAAAAATATACTTTCACAACAAAATATTGATGCCATTATCATGACAAAAAGAGATTCAGCATTTCTACTTGGTGATATTGAACTTTATATAGAAAAGGAAAAATTGAGTGAAGCAAAACAGATTCTAATAGAAATAAATAAATTTGAATCAACAGAATATGAAGAGTAATTTTCTAAAGCGAATTCTAACGGGATTTCTTTTTGCTGTCGTTGTTATTGGCAGCATTCTTTTTGATAAATACATCTATCTAGCTTTTGCATCGCTAGTTATAATTTTGGGAATTCTTGAATTTTCCAGACTAGTAAAATCTGAAGGTTATCATCTGTCAAAAACCCTACTCGTAACAAGCTCAATATCAATTCTTTTAGCTTTTTTCATTCTTATAGAATTTGAATCATTTATTGGACTCTTTATTAGTGTTTTACTAAATGCATCTATTTTAATTTCTGAATTATACAAAAAGCAAAAAAATCCATTTATAAATATTTCTTATTCGGTTTTTGCACAAATTTATATTGCATTACCATTTGCTCTTTTAATCTACCTTCTTTCCCTTCCTGGATATTTTTATCCCTATTTAGCCCTATCTATTTTTATCCTAATTTGGACTAATGACACGTTTGCCTATATTTTTGGTTCTACTTTGGGTAAGAATAAATTATTTGAACGTATTTCGCCAAAAAAATCGTGGGAAGGTGCTATTGGAGGAGGTGCAAGCAGCATAGTGGTTGCTTATATTTTATCTACTTATCTCCCTATTATTTCAACTATAGACTGGATTATAGTTGGTTTATTAATAGCCGTTTTTAGTAATTTTGGTGATTTAATTCAATCCCTTTACAAAAGAAGCATCAATATAAAAGATTCTGGTAATATTTTACCAGGACATGGTGGCATACTTGATCGTTTTGATAGCTTTATATTTGCTAGTCCAATTGTGGTACTTTATATAAAAACAATTTACTTATGATTCATAAAGAAGGTTATACAACTCTTGCAATCGTTTATGCAACTATAATAATTTCAGAATCTTTGATTCTATACTTCTTTAATAATCAATGGTTTTTCATATCAACAATTCCACTAGCTCTGTTTATTTTGTTTTTCTTCAGCTACTTTTTTAGAAATCCACAAAGAGATTTGACCTATTTGTCCAATACTATTTTAGCACCAGCAGATGGGAAAGTTGTAGCAATAGAAGAAACACATGAAGACGAATATTTAAAAGATAAGCGCATACAAGTATCTATTTTCATGTCGGCATGGGACATACACAAAAATTTAATTCCAATTGAAGGTGAAATTAGTTACTATAAATATCATGCAGGAAAATACTTATTGGCCATAAATCCAAAATCATCTACTCTAAACGAACGAACGAGTATTGCAGTTAAAACAAAAAAACATGAAATTCTTTTACGTCAAATTGCAGGTTTCATGGCAAGAAGAGTGGTTTGTTACATGAAAGAGGGGATTCATGTAAAACAAAATCAAGAACTTGGCTTTATTAAATTTGGATCACGAGTTGATGTCTTTCTTCCACTTGGAAGTGAGATGAAAATAAAAGTAGGGCAAAAAGTGAAATTTGGCGTTACGGAAATTGCTGTATTACCATAATAAAAAGAGCTACCAATTGGCAGCTTTTTATATATACAATGATTCCCAGATGTTTGCGGCAGGCAGTTAAATATTCCCAAGACATTGAATGTCAATTATTTGCAAAAAACATATGCATTAAGTATAACTGCAAAAATATTCAGCATTTTAACTTAAAACTTAGCACTCAAAACTTAACGAATTAATATATCTACTCTGCTTTAATAGTAAATTCAAATCCTTCCATTATTGGATTAATAAGAACTTTCTCACAAATATCCTTTACTTTGTCGCTTGCTTTTTGCTTGTTGTCAGCCTCCAAACTTAAATGAATGTGTTTTCCAATTCTTACACCTTTTACCGACTTAAAATCAATATTATGCAATGTTTGAGTTACAGCCTTCCCTTGCGGATCTAACAAAGCTTTTAATGGCATCACATTTATTTCAGCAATAAACTTCATAATAAAATTATTTAGCAATAAAATTAAGTATTTCTCTCGGATTCAAAGATAATAATTTATAAATTAGTTTATGCTTTTTTTTCTAATAAACGTTTTTTATTATACAGTAAACGTATGATATTCAACGCAATATAAACTACAATAATAAGTGGAAATGATTCCCATTTAAAAACCAACAATAAAACAAGGGACAATACCAACAAAATTAAAGGATAAATATTCTCTTTCAAATTGAGAGATTTTAACTTAAACGAAAACATAGGAAGTTTTGAAGTAAGAAGAAG
>DAOVUO010000308.1 GCA_030632545.1 Bacteroidales bacterium | reverse complement strand
TTTCTGAATTTTGTATTATTTGCTTCAATCATTTTAAATATTTTCGGCCAAAATAATGGTTTTTTAAGTAAATTGGAAGTTAATAGTAAAAAAATTATGCATGCTTAGCATTTTTGAATAAATGAATCAAGTTAAATTAACAAAAAAAATACTGGAAAATTCTGAATTATTGATTGTTAGTTCAAATTTGTATAGTATGTTTCCTTTTATAAAAAGTAAAACTAGAGTGGCAATCAGGAAAATTAATTTGCTGGAAGTGAAATAAGGTTTTGTTTATATTTTTGAACGTCAATGGTTCGGTAAGATTTACTAAATTTACTGTTTCAAAACTGTATTCAGCTAGTTATAAACAACATAGTAAATAAAATGGAATTTAGTAAATCTATGGATTTCAGTAGTTTATAAAAATTTAACGAAGTATTGAACGTAAAAATAAGCTTATCATTCATCGTTTATTGAATATCGACCAAAATATGCATTTTTAAAGGGGATAATAATTTAAAATACGACTATATTGTTATGCCTGATGAAAAAATTGCGGAGCTTGTTTATGTAAAACGTTTTTGGGAAAATCTACTTTTGTAAATAATTGCCTAATTCGAAAAATTTATACTTATTTTCCTAAAATATCATATCTGAATAGAATGTTTTTTTTCTTTTATATCTATTTTTTGAGAGTAAAGCGTAAAATTATAGGATTTTTATTTGATTTATAGTTTCTGGTTGCTAATTATTAGCAACCAGAAACCTTTGATTATCTATTTCTTCCAAATTCCTCGTGGCTTGAAACCCAGTCGGAACTTGAAATGGCAGATGCGAGTGAAATCTCTCCAGCAAGAACAACTGCGGCTATAATTTCTGCTAATTTATTCACTTTACCTTTACCCACACATCCTAATATTGCAAGATTTTCGTTTTGTGTGGCTAAATTTGTTCCACCACCATAAGTGGCAACAATTAGCGATGGAATTGTTATTGATATATATAAATCACCTTCTTCTGTTAATTCGGTATAAAGTAAACCTGCGGATGATTCTGCAACGTTTGCAACGTCCTGTCCAGTGGCCATAAACATGGCTGTTATTCCATTGGCCGAATGTAAACCATTATTATTTGCTCCTGAAAGGATTGCGCCTACATTTGCTACAAGTGAGTGATAGGTCAAATTTTTGGGATCAACACGCATTCTTCTTAAAAGCACATCACGCTTAACAATGGCCTCTGCAACAACACGTTTTCCACGAGTACGCATTACATTTATCTGCGAAGCTTTTTTATCTGTTGCTAAATTAGATTCTAAAAAGAAATTTACAATTCTGTTTTCTTTATAAGATTCTAGTATCCAACTACATGCGACAAAAGTGGCACGGCCAACCATATTTTGACCAGCAGCATCGCCAGTGTAATAGTTGAAACGTAAATAAGCGAATTTATTTGAGGTTATAGTATCAATGTAAGTTAGTTTTGCTACACTTGAAGTACCCTCTGCTTGGTCAGCAATTTCTCGTTCATGGTCTTTTACCCATTGAACAAAATGTCTGACTCCACGAGCACTTTCAAATACAAAAACAGGTGCACGTTGCATTGCATCATCTAAAATGGTTGTTGTAACTCCACCACTTTCATTAAGTACTTTCATTCCTCTATTGTACGATGCTACAAGAGTTCCTTCTGTTGTAGCCATAGGAATAATGAATTCACCTTTGGCATGTTCACCATTTACTAGTATTGGACCTGCCAAACCTAATGGGACTTGTGCTACACCAATAAAATGCTCAATATTTCCTTGTAAAATTTGGGGGTCAAAAGAATAGTGCTTAATATGTTCAAGCTTTGTATTGCTATAATTTTCAATAAAATCTATTCTGTCTGTAATTATTTTTTCATTATAGTCGTCAATTGCATCGCGAGGAATTTTATTTTCTTCTTCTACTTTAATTCGTACAGAATCTTCCACTTCAAATTCTAGTTTACCGAATGGATCAGCATAAATAACAAACTTAAGCTTGTATTTTCCTTCATCCAAGTGCTCGGTTTTAATATTGAAAATGATTGTTTTTTTTAGCGGAAAATCTACAGTATAACTTTTATTTATTGTTTTAACAGGAATTGCTTCTCTTTTCCCATCTGTGATTTCAACCAGATCTAAATCAATTTCTTTTCCATCAATTGAAATATGCTCAATTCCTTTTAATTGTGCATCTTTTAGTCTGTTTTTTACAGAAAACTGTATGCCTGTTTCTGTGTTGTTAAGACTTCCTCTTGTGTAGAGTTGTTTAAGTAATAGTTTTGGAACAAATCTCATGTTTTATGTATTAGTTAATGTCTAAGATAAAAGTAGAGCTTATTTTTTAGTTATACAAGTTCAATTTTGTTTTTTCTAAAACTAAAAAGAATCTCTTTAAGTAATTTTACTTAAAGAGATTCTTTTTAGTTTGTCTATATTTATTATAATCTAAGGCTGTTTTTTTTATTTTTCATTTTTTATTTTTTTCTCTATTATTTTAAGTGCTTTTGTTTTTACATCGCCTTCAAATCGACCTTCAATTATTGTTTTTAAATCTTCAAGTTCATTTTTGTTTATAAAAAGTTCCGTTAAACTTTCTACAGTTTTAATGAGCTCTTTATCACTTAAATTTTCTTTTTTTTCTGTAATATATTTGTCAAACATAATTCTTCTTATTGCATCAATACCAATTCGTTTTGCTATGATTTTTTTCTCAGTATCAAGTAAATAAACGGTTGGAGTACTATATACATTATAGCTTTTTCTGAAGTTTGTTTCACCATAAGGGTCCCAAACATTTAGCCAATCTGTTAATTCATTTTTTTGCAAAAACTCTAACCAACCAGTAAGACTATGAGTGAACTTTCCCCAATCGTCAATGGCTCTAGGTAAAAATACAGTGTACATTTCAATATTTTTAGCTGAACTGGCGAAATCTAATTGGTTGAATTTTTTATAAAATTCACCCATTATTGGTGTTTCAGTTCTACAGTGACTACAATCTGGCTCCCAAAACCAAATAACAGTATTATCAGCTTCAAGTTCTCTTACCTCAGGATATCCATCAATATATTTATCCACTTCGTTGTAAAAAGACTCAAAATTTTTGACATATTCTCTGTAAACTAAATCGTGGATTTGCTTTTCCTGTGCCGATTTATTCTCTTTTTCCATACTTTTTTTCAGAATGCGCTGGCGTTTTGATTCATTTAAATTCGGAACTGTTAAATCCTGTTTAAGTTTTTGGTCTTGTGAGTATTGGTCTATTATTTTAAGATGAGCATCAAATCCTGCTTTTTTTACTTCCTTACTTTTTGTTATAAGTGCCTCAATAGAAGCTTTGTCGGATGGTAATTTTTGCATAATTAGAGAAGGTGCATCATTACCAATTAGATTTGTTTTTGTTTTTGCAATATTATCTTTTAGTTTTGTTATGTATTCTGCATCAGCCCAATGTGCTTTAGGAATATAGTAGTTTTCTGCTACATGTATAAAAATTGCATCGTGTCCCATTATTTGTGTGGCAGCATAATGATTATGGACAGTAATAAGCATAAAACGAAATAGCTCTTCGTTTCTGTTTCCTTTAGCATTGTTTACACCACTTCTGTCAAAAAGAATATCTACGTATTTTATTACGCTATCAGGAGGTAATTGGTCTAAAACTTTAATGTAGTTTTTAACTTTTCCTTCGTAAATTGGTGTTCGTACAAAGCGCTCATCTTCAATAGGCATATTGTCAAAATAGTGGTTAATATACCAGTAGAATTTATTTTCGTCTTCAATTTCTTTAGGTAACACAATTTCTTTTGTAGCTTTTAAAAAAGCGGCTAAAAATGTTTCGGAATGATTTGAAATAACGTTTTGCAGTGCATTATTTACATCTTTTTGCAGTTGGTTTAATTTATTGTCAATTTCTTTTTCTTTGACTTTATCGCCAGCTATTTCTTTTTTATCTTTTCTAAGTTGTTCGGCTTCTTTTGATTTTTGCTTCATTATAAGCTGATACTCATAAAATAGCTTGTTTTCGGGACTGTTTTTAGATTTGAAATTTTTTGTATAATCAGTTGTGTCGTTTGAGATTTCAAAAAATTGATTCTCGTTAATTAAAATATCAAAATAATTACGATTTGGTAGAAATAGGAAATACATTCCGCCTGCAAGTTTTTCATTACCTTGCAAATAGCCTATTCCTTTTGCGTTGAGTCTACAAGTATCATCTGGTAGCATTCTGTCGCTAAAATAATGTCCTAAAATAATGTCTTTTCCTGCAAAACCAGAAATGTCTATTTTGATTTTATAGGCTTGAGCACTTGTAATAAATGGTGTAGCTATTATTAAAGCTAAAATTATAAATTTTTTAATC